>JBKBTA010000079.1:0-12677 GCA_046291035.1 Candidatus Brocadia sp. | reverse complement strand
TGCAGTGGCACGGCGCGCCTTGCCACTATAGTTGGTTTGAATTTCCTAAACGTCAAAGTAATCACGGACAAAACAAGTTTGTCCGTGCCACCCTTTTATATCGAATTTCTATCATTGAAATAAGATTTTATTCAACCGTTACACTCTTCGCCAGATTCCTGGGTTTATCGACATCGCACCCTCTCATGACTGCCATGTGATAGGCCATTAATTGAAGAGGTATTACGGAAAGGATCGGTGTCAGACAATCAGAGGTCTTGGGTATGTAAAAGACATGATCGACCTTTTCTACAATCTGCTCATCACCCTCAGTAGCAATGGCAATCAGCCTTCCGCCCCTGGATTTTACCTCTGCAATATTACTTAAAATTTTTCCGTAGACGCTATCTTTTGTAGCGATAAAGACTACCGGCATATCCTTGTTAATGAGGGCAATGGGACCGTGCTTCATCTCGGCAGCTGGATAGCCCTCGGCATGAATATAGGATATTTCCTTGAGTTTTAATGCACCCTCAAGTGCCACAGGATAGTTATATCCTCTCCCCAAATAGAGGGCGTTTTCACTACCTTTATATATCTTTGCAAGTTCCACAATCTTTTCTTCCATATTGAGAATAGTCTGAACCTTGTCAGGTATTGATTGGATGAGCCTAATCATATCGGAAGGTATCGGGTTGTGGGGATACTTCAGATTCATCATATAAAGGGTAAACAGATAGAGAACGGTAATCTGCGCTGTAAATGCCTTGGTGGATGCAACTCCTATCTCGGGACCGATATGTAAATAAATCCCGCAATCAGCCTCTCTGGCTATGGTACTGCCAACGACATTACAGATAGAAAGCAGCTTGGCGCCTTTGTGCCTGGCCTCCCGCATTGCTGCCAGGGTGTCTGCAGTTTCTCCGGACTGGCTTATGGCAATCACTACCGTACCTTCTTCAATCACGGGATTCCGGTATCGAAATTCTGAGGCATATTCCACCTCTACGGGTATGCGTGCCAGTTCTTCCAGCATGTATTCACCCACAAGCCCTGCATGCCAGGACGTGCCACAAGCGACGATAACGATGCGTTTCGCCTCCCGGAGTTCCTTTTCACAACTCAGTAATCCACCCAGTTTTATTAAACCGCTAGAACTCTCGATTCTTCCCCGCATCACATTCCGTAGTGCTTGAGGTTGCTCATGGATCTCTTTGAGCATAAAATGCTCATAGCCACCCTTCTCGATCATATCGATATTCCACAGTACCTCTTCAACTTTTTTGTATGTGGGAATATTTTGAATGGTCTTGGTTTTGTAATCGTCCAAAGTAAGAATGGCAACCTCGTTATCGTCCAGATACACCACGTCCCTCGTATGCTCCAGTGAGGCGGAAACATCAGAGGTAATAAAATACTCCTGAGTCCCAATTCCTATCACGAGAGGAGATCCCTTCCTCGCCGCTACAATCTTTTGTGGGTCTTTCGTAGAGATTACTGCAATGCCATAGGTCCCCTCGACCTCTTTCAGTGCCGCCATAACGGCTATTTCGAGGTTATTCTTAAAATATTTCTCGATAAGATGTGCAAGGACTTCCGTATCTGTCTCACTCCGGAAGATGTGTCCTTCCCGTTCTAACCTTGATTTTAAATAATCATAATTCTCGATAATTCCGTTATGGACTACAGCAATTTCGTTATGACAATCAACATGAGGATGGGCGTTTTCCATGGTAGGGGCACCATGCGTTGCCCATCTGGTGTGGGCAATTCCCACGTGTGTGTTAAATTTGTTCCCGTCAAGCCTCTTCTCCAGTTCTGCAACCTTACCTACAGCCTTTTCACATTTCAGAATGCCATTCTCAATATATGCAATCCCTGAGGAATCATACCCGCGATATTCGAGCCTTTTAATACCATCCAAGAGCACTTTAACAGCCTCATTAGGTCCAATATATCCAACAATTCCACACATACGTTTGTCCCTCAAAATTATTGTGATGTCTTCACGAGTTTTTTCATTGCATTATATATTTCCGGTAATTTTTTAATTAATACCTGGATACGTTTTTCTTCAGTAATGGGCTTGGCCGGCGAGCCCCACACGACAGAACCTGCTTCTAAGCTCTTATAAACATCGGATCCTCCGCCAATAACGCAGTTATCGCCTATCGTCACGTGATCAGTAACACCGACATCTTCTGCGATCAGGACATTCTTCCCAATTTTGGTACTTCCTGCGATCTTGGCATATGCGATGAGCATGGAGTTGTCTCCTATGGTAACGTTGTGGGCAATATGAGAATGATTATCGATCTTTACTCCATTCCCAATAATAGTCTTATCGAGTGCAGCGCGGCAGATCGTTACCATGGCACCAACCTCTACATCATCTCCTATTTCAACGATTCCAACCTGTGGTATCTTGACGTGCCCTTTCTCTATTTGAAGATAACCAAATCCATCATCACCGATAACGCTGTTACAATGAATAATAGCCCTTTTACCGATGATAATGTTTTCTCTTATAGAGACATTGGCATAGATGATAGTGTCGTCTCCGATGTAACTCTCCCTGCCAATAAACGTGTTTGGATAAATCGTAACACCGTTTCCTATCCTTACGTTGTCTTCAATGATGACATGAGCACCAATGGAAACGCCTTTTCCAATGGTAGCATCCTTACTAATGACAGCCGTGGGATGAATACCAGTGGGGCGCATATATCTTTCTTTTGCCACGATTCCCATAAATTTTGTAAAGGCAAGGTATGGATTATCTACGACGATTTGTGGTTTTTTGAGTTGTGGTATTTCGCGGTGTACAACAATTGCTGAAGCGTTAGACATCAAGGCCTGTGGGACCAGTGAGTCATTTTTGATAAAGGTTATATCCCCTTCTTTTGCGACTTCAACACTGGCAATACCAGTGATGCAGGTATCTCCACTGCCAATGATTTTCCCACCAGTAATGACTTGAATTTCATTAAGGGTAAATTTCATGCATTCTTATAGAACATTGCCTTGCTAACATAAACCATGGTCAAATTCAGCGGTTCTTCTGTTACCAAAAAACAATTTCCAAATAAATCTCAAGCCCCAATTACCAAACGACCTATCTTGATTTTGCCCTTTGCGGGTGTCCATCCGCAAAACTTTTCAAGGCTAAAATTGGTTATTGAGATTTAAAAAATTGGTATCTATTTGTTATTTGATGCTTGGTATTTGCTATTTTGTTAAGTTTCATTGGCTGCGGCTACGCCGGAGATATTTTATTTGTTAAAAGCTGCCAAGATCGCAATGGTCTTTTGACAATATAGCATAAATGGAACCATCTGTAAATCTTCAATTTAAAGAGGAGAGTAAGAAAAAGGAGTTGTAAAATGATGAAAAAAAGCTGTGTGCGAGACGATTGCGTTTCAGTCCCTATACTTATACCTGTCCAAGGACGATGCTGGCATTGTGTCCGCCGAAACCGAACGAATTGGAAAGGGATTTCTTGACCTTCTTTTCACGGGCAACGTTGGGAACAAAATCCAATCCTGAGCATTCAGGATCAGGTGTCTCATAATTGATCGTTGGGGGGATGACCCCTTCCTTGAGTACCATAGCGCATATGATCACCTCGACACTTCCAGAAGCCCCGAGTTGATGCCCCAGCATAGACTTTGTAGAACTAATGGGGATTTGGGTAACATACGACCCAAAAACCTTCTTTACGGCCTTCATTTCAATATTGTCACCAATAGGGGTCGATGTAGCATGAGCATTGATGTAATCTATTTCTTCCGGGTTACACCGGGCGTCTTTCAGGGCACTTGCCATACACCGCATTGCTCCATCACCGTTGGGTTCAGGCGCTGCGATATGATATGCATCAGAATTAAGGCCATAACCGAGTACTTCTGCATAGATATTTGCGCCTCTTTTTTTTGCTATCTCAAATTCTTCAATCACAACTATACCTGCCCCTTCGGAAAGGACAAAACCATCCCGGTCTTTATCAAAAGGACGGCTGGCCTTTTGTGGTTCATTATTGCGGGTAGAGAGGGCTTTCATGGCGCTAAAACCACCGAGTGCTAAAGGGGTAACTACGGCCTCGGCACTCCCAGCGATCATGACATCTGCATCTCCTCTCTGGATCATACGGACAGCCTCTCCTATGGCATTGACTCCCGTAGTGCATGCTGTTACCAGAGAATAATTAGGACCCTTGAGTCCGAATCGTATTGCCACCTGTGCCGGAGCAGCGTTAACCATCAGTTTCGGAATCAGAAATGGGGATATCCTTGAAGGCCCCTTTTTTAAAAGAATTTCATGTTGCGCTTCAAGTTCTATCAAACCGCCCATGCCGGAACCTATGATAACCCCTACTTTTGTTCTATCGAAACCGTCAAAATCAAGCCCGGCATCCTTCACGGCCTGGATAGAAGCAACGATAGCAAACTGGGAGAACCGATCCAGCCGCCGTGCCTCTTTGACATCAAACCACTGAACAGGGTCAAAATCGCTGACTTCGCCTCCGAAGTGGACATCAAAAGCAGAGGTATCAAACGAGGTGATGGGCTTTATCCCACTTTTTCCTTCGCATAACGCCGACCAGATTTGGTTTTTTTCCTGCCCTAAGGACGTGATTGCACCAACTCCGGTAATAACGACCCTTCGTCGTTTCTGCATTTACTTGTGTTCCTCGATGTATTTAATGGCGTCCCCTACCGTCCGAATCTTCTCTGCATCTTCATCGGGAATGTTCATATCAAAGGCGTCTTCAAATTCCATGATCAATTCAACGGTATCCAGCGAATCGGCTCCCAGATCACTGATAAACGACGTCTCTCTTGTAATCTGTTCGGCTTTTACCCCCATTTGTTTTGTAATAATCTCTTTCACCTTATCTTCAACTGCTGACACGGTTTTACCTCCTATCCTAAAATGAGTTCAATTTTGCCATATTTTCAAAGGCCTCTACTGTGTCAATGTTTTTGATTTCCTGAGTAGAGTCAATCCTCTTCATAAGTCCCGATAAAGTCTTACCGGGGCCGATCTCGTAAAACTGATTAAATCCGTTTTGTATCAACATGGAGATCGATTGATGCCACCGCACCGGGCTATTTAACTGTTTCGCCAGAGATGCTTTTATCTCGTTAGGCTCTCTCACATATCTTGCATGGATATTTGCTACAACGGGAATATTTGGCTTTGAAATTGGTGTTGCTTCCAGTTCCTTAGAAAGCTTATTACTTGCGGGGCTCATTAAATCTGAATGAAACGCCCCATCGACCTTCAAAGGGACAACCATTCTTGCGCCCCGTTCCTTGGCCAGAACGGATGCCTTTTCTAACAGAGCCTTTTCACCTGAGATAACAACCTGTCCAGGACTATTATAATTTGCAGCACAGATAACTCCCAACGGCCTCATCTCTGCACAAATCTGTTCTACTTTTTCGTCTTCTAATCCTATAATAGAAACCATTCCGCCGGGATTTGCATTACATGCTTCCTGCATAAACATACCCCGTTTGTACACCAACCTCACGGCATCCTTAAAGGCCATCGAACCAGCGGACACATGGGCTGTATATTCTCCCAAACTCAACCCTGCAGCTGCAAAACACGTGCTTGCCTGAATTGCCGAATTTCTTTTTAAGACTTCCAGTATTGCCAGACTATTTACGAGTATAGCCGGTTGACAAACAGAAGTCTTGTTTAACTCCTCCTGTTTTCCATGGAAACACATTTCAGCAATATCGAATCCCAGAATCTCATTCGCCTGATTGAATATTTCCTGTGCCTCTTTGAAATGTGTATAAAAATCCTTACCCATCCCCACATATTGAGTGCCCTGACCAGGAAAAAGTAATGCTATCTTTCGTGTACCCTCTACCATCGAATGACGGAAGACCCCCACGTTAATCCTCCCCCAAATGCCACAAGCATAACAATATCACCTTTGGAGAGACGACCTTCCTTTCTTGCCTCATCAATTGCGATGGGAATAGAGGCCGAGGATGTGTTTCCGTATTTATCAATGTTCACAAATGCCTTTTCCATGGGTAACCCGAGTTTCTCCATGGTCGCTTCGATAATTCTCAGATTGCTCTGATGAGGAATAATTAAGTCGATATCCTCAAGACTTAGGCCATTCTTATTTACCGTCTCAAGAATCAAGTTTGTTATATTATTGATCGCTAGCTTGAATACCTCTTTACCCTTAAATTGTATATAATGTGTGCGCTGTTGTACCGACTCTAAAGAGGCAGGGTGCTTTGCTCCTCCTCCAGGCATGATAAGTATATCAGACTGTGAACCATCCGCTGCCAGGCTCGTGGAAAGAATTTCGTGTTTTGTACAGCTTTTCTGGATAATGACAGCTCCGGCACCATCTCCAAACAATACACAGGTTGTACGGTCTGTATAGTCAGTAATCTTCGACAAGCACTCCGCTCCTACCACAAGGACGGTTTCCATTGCCCCTGAATTTACAAAACTTTGTCCTACGGACATTGCATAGATAAAACCAGCACACGCCGCCAAGATATCAAACGCACTTGCCCTGGTTGCGCCTATTTTTTGCTGTATAAAACATGAAGTCGAAGGGAAGATATGGTCGGGTGTAATTGTTGAGGTAATAATCATATCTATATCCTTGGGAGAAACTCCGGCATCTTCCATTGCCCTTAATGATGCCTGGGTGGCAAGATCAGACGTTATCTGGCCATTTTCAACGATGCGACGCTCTTTAATCCCTGTTCGTTGAATAATCCAATCATCGCTGGTATCGACCATCTTTTCTAAATCATAGTTTGTTAAAACCTTGCCTGGCAGGTAGGATCCTATACCTGTAATAGATGCCCTTTGATTCTGTTGCATGTGTAATTCTTAGTTACCTAGAGGAGATTAATAGGTGGCTAATCAGTTAAGTGACATTTGCCGCAGGCGCACTGGCCTTTTCCAGCTCGGAAACAATATGCTCGTTGACTTTATTTTTTGATAACTGCAATGCAACTCTTACAGCGTTTTGGATAGCCTTGGAATCAGACCTGCCGTGGCATATGATACAAACACCATTGACACCCAGCAAAGGAACACCGCCGTACTCGGTAAAGTCCATTTTGGCCCGTAATGGACCAAAGGCTGGTTTACATAAAAACAGACCCAGCTTCGTCCAGAAGCTCTTCATTGCTTCTGCCTTAATCGCAGACAGAAGGCTCATGGAAAGCCCTTCCCCGAATTTCAACAGGACATTTCCCACAAAACCCTCACAAATAACTATGTCAGCTTTCCCATCAAATATTTCCCGACCTTCTATATTTCCCACAAAATTTAAATGTGAATTGGAAAGAAGGGTAAACGTTTCTCTCGCCAGATCATTCCCCTTTGCGTCCTCTTCGCCGATATTCAGAAGTCCTACCCGTGGATTTTTAATACCGAAGATATACTTACTAAATATCGTTGCCATGACACCGTATTGGAAGAGGTGTATTGGTTTGCAGGCAATGTTTGCTCCTACGTCAATAACCAAACACGTTCCGTATCGTGTGGGAAACGGAGCAGCAATACCCGGACGTCTCACCCCTTTCAGAGTCCGCAGATGCATTGTCGATGCGGCTACCGTGGCGCCTGTGTGCCCTGCGCTAACCACGGCTGCAGCTTCCCGCTTTGCAACGAGTTCGACGCTCCGTGTGATTGACGAATTAGTTTTTTGGCGTATGGAATAGGTCGCAGGGTCATCCATACTGACCACTTGAGATGCATGATGAATGGTGATATTCCGCGGGGTTGTTCCGCAAGAGGCTAGTTCATGTTGTATGGCCTTTTCATCGCCGATCAGTAAAATCTCGTCATCCGGAAATTGCTGCGCCGCTTTGACCGCTCCTTTAACGACTTCGTGTGGAGCCTTATCCCCGCCCATTGCATCTACTGCAACTCTCATAGATTTACCTTCCAACAGAAATAACCTGTTTACCTCGGTAATATCCGCAGTTGTGACAAACTGTGTGGGGTTGGTTTACCTGCTTGCAATGCGAACATATATAACGCTTAGAGCGTACGCCAGCGCCCCTTCCTATGTTTTCGGCAAGGGGAATAATAGGTGGAGTTAATTTATCGTGCGTACGTCTTTTGCGGGTTCTTGAGTTCGAAAACCTTCTCTTTGGATTAGGCATTTATCACCTCTATAAAAATTCGAATGTAAATATATTATTTTGCCTCGATTATCGTTGTACAATATGTTTAATACATGCCACTTTCAAACCAAAAATTCTATATCCGGATGTCGTTATTGTCAAGGAAAAACTCAGGGATGAACTGCGCGGGCTTACCTATTAATAAATTCATAACCACTCCATTCCCCTCCTTCGAAAGGAGATAAAACGGAGGTCTTCCACCAGGTATTAAGTAATTACGTAAACCATCAAAATGTTCTGAAAACCCGCGTGAATAAAATAAAACACCTGTACAATTGAATTTGGTCTTGGGTGACTTTCTCAATGTAGAGCGACGAGGCTCGTCGCTCTACAACCACGACTTTGAATTTCCTTAACGTTAAAATTAGGCCTTCGGCAATTTATTTTTGTTGCCCCCTGTATCCCCCGTTTGCAGTGGATTATGGGGTATTTGAAATCCCTAAAAAACATCCCGTTATACTGCTGTGTTATTATTGATACTTCTTACGTGGGCAAAGCAATGCCATCGAGTATTTTTTTTCTTAATAACTCTGCCGCAAAGCCAAGCGCTTCATCCAATTTCTCTACCCACTGTCCTCCAGCCTGTGCCATATCAGGCCTGCCACCGCCTCCACCGCCAACCACCTTTGCCACTTCCTTTGAGATAGCCCCTGCATGCAAACCGCGCTTAACCAGTCCGGGGCTTAGTGCAGCAACTATCGTTACACGTCCATCTTGTGCAGTCCCTAATACGATAGCCATATCTTTGGCAGATTTCATCAGCATGTCTATTGTTTTTCTTAAATCGTCTACGGTTGCATCTTCCAATTTCCTTGTAATAATTTTTACCCCCGAGACTTCTCTGGCATTCTCGATAAAAGACTCGATCTTACCCCCTATTTCTTTTTGTTTTATCCTGTGGACCTCTTTATGGAGATTTTTTAATTCATGTAATAATTCCTGAGCTTTTGTAATGAGCTTATCCTCGGTGGTATTCAGGATACTACACATCTCCTGGATAATTTTTTCTTTTTCTCTATTCCTATTTAGTGCCGCTATGCCTGTCATTGCTTCAATTCGCCTGACACCCGATGCAACAGAGGATTCACCAATAATCCGAAACAACCCAATTTCCCCTGAGTAATTTACATGCGTCCCACCACACAGTTCTTTGCTGAAATCACCAATGGAGACCATCCTGACCCATTCTCCATATTTTTCCCCAAACAGGGCCATAGCGCCGGCATTTCTTGCCTCCTGGATAGGTAATTCTTTTACCGCCACAGGCACATTTTCCAGAATTATCTCATTGACCATATCCTCGATTCGTGTTATTTCTTCTTTTGTTAAACCGGAGAAATGGTGGAAATCAAAACGCAGGCGGTCAGGCATTACCAGGGAACCTGCCTGTTCTGCATGCTGCCCGATTACTTTTCTCAAGACACAATGGAGAATATGCGTCGCCGAATGGTTCCTACGAATGAAGTTCCTTCGCTGGACGTCAATTCTGGCGTTAATCAAACCACCTGTCCTTAGCTCCCCCTTTACCACCTTTCCTATGTGCAGGATAAAATCATTATTCTTTTTCGTGTCTGTAATGCGAACCAGATTCCCATTCGCTTCTAAAACACCCGTATCTCCAACCTGCCCACCTGATTCTCCGTAAAATGGTGTTTGGTCTAATATCACCGTAACATCACTCCCTGCCTTAGTCACATCAACAAGTTGATCACCCTGGATAATGGCAATTACCCTTCCTTCGCATTCATATTTCTTATAACCCAGAAATTCTGTACCTTTTGAAATATCTTTAATCTTACTCAGCGGGCCTGTATCGAAGACCTGGCCAGTCATCTGAGATGATGTCCTTGCCTGCAACCGCTGCTTTTTGAGTTCGTTCTCAAAACCATCCTTATCCACAGAGAATCCCTTCTCATGGAGAATCGATTCGGTCATATCTAAAGGGAAACCGTAAGTATCGTACAATTTAAAGGCTTCTTGGCCTGAAAGAATTTTTTGTTTGTTTCTTTGCAAAGCGTCCATTAATTCTTTCAATCGAGCCGTTCCCAGTTCCAGGGTTTCATGAAATTTTTCTTCTTCACTTTTAATAATCCGAGCAATATTTTCCCTGCGCTGCTTAATGTCGGGATAATATTCCTGCATCACATTGCTTACAATCGGTACCAGTTTATATAAAAAGCAGTCTTTTACACCTAATTGAGTGCCATCCCGTATAGCGCGCCGCAACAACCGGCGCTCAACATATCCACGCCCTTCATTGCTGGGCAGAACACCGTCAGAAATACAAAACACGCAGGCCTTCACATGATCTGCAATACGGCGCATAAGGATAGCATGCTCTCGTTGTCCGTTATATTTTAACTGTGTAATTTCTTCTAGGGCTTTAATAATAGGATGGAAGATGTCGATATCGAAGTTGGTTGGTACCCCCTGCATGACACGCGCCATCCTTTCCAGCCCCATGCCGGTATCGACGTTCTTATTCGGTAACGGTACCAGCTTGCCTCCCTCTGTGCGGTCGTATTGTGTAAACACGAGATTCCATATTTCTACAAATCGATCGCAATCGCAGGCAGGCTCACATTCTTTTCGCCCACAACCGACTTTTTCCCCCTGGTCAAAGAATATCTCAGAACATGGGCCGCAAGGACCATTAGGACCTGCAAGCGGTGCGTTTGCTGGCCAAAAGTTGTCCGTTTCACCATATCGGTAAATCTTTGCACTGGGTACACCAATGTATCTTTCCCAGATATCGTACGATTCCTGATCATTCTTATAGACGCTTACACTCAGGCGTTCCTCTGGAATTTTTAACTCCTGCACCAGGAATTCCCATGCCCATTCAATGGTCTCTTTCTTAAAATAATCTCCAAAGGAAAAATTTCCTAGCATCTCAAAAAATGTGTGATGGGAGGCCGTCTTACCCACGTTATCGATATCCCCGGTACGGAGACATTTCTGGCAGGTAGTGGCCTTTTTGAAATTTAAATTTCCCTTGCCCAGAAACATATCTTTAAACTGATTCATCCCAGCACCGGTAAAGAGGAGTGTGGGGTCATTCTGCGGGACTAATGAGTCGCTGGGCCAGATTACGTGGGACTTTTTTTCAAAAAATTTCAGAAATTTATTACGAATCTCGTTTGTCTTCATAAACTATAGGTGACGACTAAAGAAAGTTGTCATTCCTGCTTTCGCAGGGATGACATGCTGGTAACATTATGTATACTTATTTTATGACGTTCACTATAAATTATTTTTCACCCTTTTTTGAGGCTGATTCTGCCCTGGTTTTTTCGGGAGCTTTTTCAGTGGCTCTTTCTGTAACCATTTCCGGCTTAATCTTTTTCAGGATCGCTTGCTCAATTTCCTTCATCAATTCAGGTTTTCCCTCGATAAACTGCCTGGAATTTTCCCTGCCCTGCCCCAATCGGATTTCACCATAAGAAAACCAGGTACCAGACTTGTCAATGATTTGGTGCTCGACCCCAAGGTCAATAATATCTCCCGCGCGTGATATACCCGTGTTATATAAGATATCAAATTCCGCCTTCTTAAACGGTGCCGCAACCTTATTTTTGGCAATGGTAGCACGAACCCTGTTCCCGATTGCCATTTCACCGTCTTTTATGCTTCCGATTCTTCGGATATCGATACGCACGGAGGCATAAAACTTCAATGCCCTGCCGCCCGGGGTTGTTTCCGGATTCCCCCCGTACATAACGCCGATCTTCTCACGAATCTGGTTAATAAAAATCACACAGGTCTGAGATTTTGAAATGCAACCCGTCAGCTTGCGCAATGCCTGCGACATCAGCCTGGCCTGCAATCCCACGTGTGCATCGCCCATTTCCCCTTCAATCTCTGCACGGGGCACAAGGGCAGCCACAGAATCAATCGCCACAATATCTACTGCATTGCTCCTCACCAGTAATTCCGCAATCTCAAGTGCCTGCTCTCCGGTATCAGGCTGGTTAACCATGAGATTGTTTAAATCTACCCCCAATTTCCTGGCATAATCAGGGTCTAATGCGTGTTCAGCGTCGATAAAGGCAGCAGTACCACCCTCCTTCTGGGCGTTAGCAATGATATGAAGGGTCAGGGTAGTTTTCCCCGAAGATTCCGGACCAAATATTTCAACGATCCTTCCGCGCGGGATACCCCCCACGCCAAGCGCAATGTCGAGAGACAATGCCCCGGTTGAGATGGTAGGAACATCCACCCTCGTCTCACCACCCAGCTTCATGATCGTTCCTTTTCCGTACTGCTTCTCGATCTGTGAGATTGCCCTTTCTAATGCTTGCTGTCGTTTTTCTTTATCTGCATCTTCTGGTTTGAATATCATAATTCACCCACACAAAAAATTTGTGTAGGGTGCGTCCTACACACCAAAAACAACCCAACGTATGGATGGTGCGTAGGACGCACCCTACAATGGCTTATTAAATTAGGCCTTCGGCTATTTTTATTTGGTCACCCCCCATAATCCCCCCCGGTTACGGGGGGATACAGGGG
>JBKBTA010000078.1:0-12728 GCA_046291035.1 Candidatus Brocadia sp. | reverse complement strand
GCAACATGGGGTAGCTACTGCGACTGCCGCCGCTATGTTTGGAATAGAGTGTGACGTATATATGGGGGAAGAAGACATAAGACGCCAGGCGTTAAATGTCTTTCGAATGAAGCTCCTGGGGACAAGGGTTATACCGGTAACGAGCGGATCGAAGACGTTGAAAGACGCTACAAATGAGGCATTCAGAGATTGGATGGCATCGGTAAGGTATACGCACTATATCTTAGGGTCAGTTGTTGGTCCTCATCCGTACCCCATGATGGTCAGGGATTTCCAGACCGTAATTGGTAAAGAGGCAAAGAAACAGATTCTGGAAAAGGAAAACAGATTGCCGGACTATCTGATTGCCTGCGTCGGTGGTGGTAGTAATTCGATGGGGTTATTTCATCCTTTTATTGGAGATAAAGAGGTGGAGATGATCGGTGTTGAAGCCGGGGGTTTTGGTCCCGGAGTGGGCCAACACGCATCCACACTTACCAGCGGGAAGATAGGTATTTTGCACGGAAGTGCAAGCTATGTGTTGCAGGATGATGATGGTCAGACATTGCCGGTTCATTCGATTTCTGCCGGATTGGATTATCCTGGTGTTGGTCCTGAGCATAGCTATTTAAAGGATATAGGAAGGGCTAAATACGTCTCTATTACGGATGATGAGGCCGTGAACGCGTATCAGGAGTGTGCGCGATTAGAAGGAATTATTCCTGCTCTTGAGGCTGCGCATGCAATTGCCTATACGATGAAGTTTGCGCCAACGCTGAGCAAAGACAAATTGATCATTGTATGTTTATCAGGGAGTGGAGACAAAGATTCGTTTGAAGTTGCAAAAAAACTCGGATACAAGATTTAAATGTTTGTAGATGGCATGGTTTGGAATAATTTTCAAGGAGATGCATTGTAAGTTATTAACAAAGACAGATGAACAGAATTGATAAAAAATTTCAGGAATTAAAAGCAAGGAAGAAAACCGCATTTATACCCTTTATCACTGCTGGTGATCCAGATATGCAAACTACAAAGGCATTAATTTTAGAGTTTGAAAAAAGGGGCGCCGATATTATCGAACTCGGCATCCCTTTTTCTGATCCTATTGCAGATGGCCCGATTATCCAGGCATCGTATTACAGGGCTTTGGTTAGGGGTGTGAAGGTTGCTCATATCCTGGATATGGTTTCGGAACTGCGGAATCAGTCTGAAATACCCATTGTTTCGATGGTATCGTATAGTACGGTATATAAGGGGGGGGGCCATGCCTTTGTTGAGAAGGCGCTTAAAGCAGGGCTTGATGGCTTAACCATTCCTGACTTGCCAGTGGAAGAAAACTACGAGCTCTTTGAAATAGCAAAGAAGAATGACTTTAAGATCGTATGTTTTGTTGCACCGACAACAACGGATGAACGCATGGCTTTGATTACGCAAAACTCACAAGGCTTTTTATATTATATTTCTGTGGTAGGGATAACGGGAATAAGAGACAGATTGCCGGAGGATATTGTTCAGAATATCAATAAACTGAAACAGATGACGAATACCCCAGTTGCTGTCGGTTTTGGAGTTTCGACAGCCGAACATGCAAAAATGGTTGGGGAGGTTGCTGATGGGGTTATTGTGGGGAGCGCGATAATAAGAGAAATTGAAAAGTACGCAAAGGAACCTTCTGTTAAATTGGTAAACTCCGTTGGAGAGTTTGTAGGGCAATTAATTCTTGGGGCAAAAGGGTAGTTTTTGGAGAAAAATATTAACTTTTATATTGACTTCAATACTAGAATAAGTATAATGATGTTTCTTAAAATCAAGTTGAGTTCTGTGTAATATAGCGTATAGACAACTACCTAGCGTAGCTACGCCGCAACCAAAAAGATGAAGCAGGCAGAACACAGTTGGCAGTAGGCAAAAAATGATACATTTCCATTACAAACTGCTAACTACCTACTGCTTACTGCCTACTTAAGCGGACAAATGGGCTAGTTACTAAAAACTTACAAAAAAAGAAGTTTTTACAGAGTAATATATAAAGGCAATGTGTATTATATTTTGAATGGCACATGAAAGGAGGTGGTTAGAAAGAGGAAACAGGAAAGCTGTTTTATTAAGTAACGCAATCGAATGACGATTGTGGTGTATGGACAATGAGAAAGGAGGAGAATTTAAAGAATCATGCATAAATTTTTAAAAGTAACGTTAGCGTCAGCATTAATAGGTTGCGGGACAATGGGTGTAGTTAGCAACCTGATGACGAAAGAGGCAAAGGCAGTTGAAATTATCACTCACTGGGTACCTCATGAAGTTTATGGTATGCCGGGAGAGCCCGATAATAACGGTAAGGTATTCTTTTCTGGTTTGGGTGCGAAATACATGGGGTATCCGAAACATGAGAACCCGCCGCCTTATCCTGGAAAATATAGCAAGTTTTGGAGGACGTTACCTGCATATCGTTATTACATCCCAGACTATATGTACAACAGGGATGAGGTAAGGCCTTCGAACCCGATCAAAGGTACGTTCCAGTTGGAGCAGTGTATTGCATGTCACTCTGTTATGACCCCTGGTATCGTAAGGGATTATAAGAAGAGTGCACATTCCAGGGCAGAACCAAGCCCGACCGGTTGTGATACCTGTCATGGCAACAACCACCAGAAGTTGACCATGCCGTCGTCAAAGGCTTGTGGTACCAGTGAATGCCACGAGACCCAATACTCCGAGCAGGGTCAGGGTGGTATCGGTTCGCATGCTTCCTGTTCTAGCTTTGCTCAGGTAGAATGCGCCTGGTCCATTGAGAGACCACCAGGAGATACTGCAGGTTGCACATTCTGTCATACCAGCGCAGAAGAGAGATGCAGCACCTGCCACCAGAGGCATCAATTCGATCCAAAGGTTGCAAGGCGTTCAGAGCAGTGCAAGACATGCCATTGGGGTAAAGATCATAGGGACTGGGAGGCATATGATATTGGTCTTCATGGCGTAGTGTATCAGGTAAACAAATGGGATCCAAAGCAGTTCGACTTCTCAAAGAAGCTGGCTGATGCTGATTATGTTGGTCCAACCTGCCAGTACTGCCATATGAGGGGTGGCCATCACAACGTACAGAGATTCTCTACGGTATATACCAGTATGGGTATGTCTATGGCGGATCGTGGAGCTCCCCTTTGGAAAGAGAAGAGAGACCGTTGGGCCTCTGTTTGCGACGATTGTCATTCACCAAGATTTGCCAAGGAAAACTTGCAGGCCTTGGATGAATCCGTTAAAGATGCAGGTTTAAAGTATCGTGAAACATTCAAGGTTGCAGAAGACCTCCTGAAGGATGGCGTTCTCGACCCGATGCCAAAAGATCTTTGTCCTGATTGGTCAGGTCAGCATATTTGGAGTTTGAAGATCGGTGCTTACCATGATGGTCCGGAATATGGTGGAAAATCCGGTGAGTCTGGTGAATTCAGAATGTCCAACTGTACTGACGTTGAAAGGCTGTGCTTTGAGAGCGTTGGATATTTCCAGACTTACATCTTCAAGGGTATGGCCCATGGTTCATGGAATGATGCTACGTATTCTGATGGTTCGTTTGGTATGGACCGTTGGTTGGTTAACGTAAAACAAGATGCCTCTCAGGCAAGGAGACTTGCAGCGATCGAGAAGAAGGTAGGTATTACCTGGGTTCCTGAGAGTTTCTGGAAGACGGGAGAATGGCTTGATCAGTTGACCGGTCCTTACATCGTGAAGAATCATCCAGGGAAGACCATCTTCGATCTGTGTCCAGATCCAGGTTGGTTAGATACTCACCATGCACCTGCTGAGGAAGTTGAGTACATCAACAGGAAGCTGAAGGAATTGGGAATGGCTCATGGTCATGAAGAGTTACCACACAAACATGATCCTGGTGCAAGGTCTATGGAACCACACTAATTATTGGTGTTAGATTTCCTGTTTGAAATTTAGTAAAAAGAAGCTGTGCGAAGTTTGCACAGCTTCTTTTTTTTATACAAAAAAGTTGAAATCAGAGAATTTTTAAATATACTGAATGCGCTAAATTTTAAGTTGGGAATGCATTTATACAGTCAAGTGGAGAGTATATGAGAACATATAAATACGTATTTTTTTTAATGTTTGTGGCTATTTTTTGCATACAATCTGGATGCGAGAAAGGGAAGAAACATATTGAAATTGCCAATGATTTAATAAGAGAGGAGAAGCTGGATGAGGCATTGATTGAATACACGAAGGCTATTGAGACTGATGCCAATCTCCCTGACGCTTATTTTGGCAGAGGTAACGTCTATTTAAAGCAGGGAAAGTTGGAAGATGCGGCAATAGATTTTCGGAAGGCCATTGATCTCAATCCAAATTATATCGATGCCCACAAGAAATTAGCGGAGACTTTTATTAAAATCGGAGCCCCTGATGACGAATTTCAAAAGCGTTTTAGGGCGATTGAAAAAGATCCCGATAATCCATTAACTTATGTTGATCTTGGTGTCTTTTATCACAAGTTGGAACGGGATATAGACGCCATCGATCAATATAAAAAGGCTTTAGAACTCGATCCAAACAATCCGTATATTATGTTTAATCTGGGCGTTGGATATTTGGATATGGGTTTATACGAAGACGCAGAAGCCGTTTTTCAAAAGGCTACTGAAATTGATCCAGCGTACGATAATGCACATTATAACCTTGCCGTGTCTTTACACAAGCAGGGCAAGGTGGATGAGGCGATAAAAGAATTGAACAAAACCCTTGAGGTTAACCCCAACTACTCGAACGCTTACGTCGTTTTTGGATTAATTAAACTGAAAGAAAAGAAATTTGAGGAGGCCATCGCTCAGTATAACAAGGCCATGGAGATAAACCCTGACAACCTTGAAGCCCGCTATCAAAGGGCAATTGTCTTCGCCTTGCAAAAGAGATATGATGAGGCATTGTCAGAGAATATGGCGATATTGGAAAAGAACCCAAAACATGCCAACGCTGCATACAATATTGGTGTAATCTATCACAGGACTGACAGGCTCGACAAGGCAATGGAATGGTATGATAAAATAGCGAAAAAGATTGATCCTCTGTATGAAGATGCTTATTACAACCGTGCACAAATTTATTCTATGAAGGGGGATCACAGTAAGGCATACAGCGATTACATCACGTATTCATATATTACAAAGTGGAGAACAGGAAAAGATCCTGCGGTAGTTTATAAACAGGATGAGATCAAGGAAATGTTCCTGCAATCAGTGCCGACTTTAAAAGGTCTGGAAAAGGATCAGGAATTGGAATTAAAATCAAACTAAAATGTTAAAGCGATCCTTCATTTCAGGAATTGTTTTGTTAGTATTTTTACATCCTTGTGGATATGCAAAGGAATTTTCTTCTGTTGGTGATAGATATTTCGATGACGGCAGATGGGATGAGGCCATTCGAGAGTACGAGAAGTTGCTTGCAAAGGATAAAAAACAGCCAGAAATTTATTATAAACTGGGAAATGCATATTACAAGAAAGGAAATTTGGAGAAGGCCGTAGAAGCTTTTACTATGGCTATCCAGCTCAAACCAGACTATCTGGAGGCATACCAAAGCTTGTCCGAAGTTAGTATGCAGATCGGAGTGCCTGAGAATGAGATAAAGGCCTGTCTGAGAGAAGTACAAAAGAATCCCAACGATGCTGATGCTCACTTCCGATTGGGATTGGCTTATTATAAGTGCAATATCCTCGGAGACGCAAAAAGGGAGTACGAGACGGTGATTGGGCTAGATTCCAAAAAGGCTGAGGCGTATTTTAACCTGGGGGTTTTGTATCAAGACCTTAATACTTACGATAGGGCGGCAGAGATGTACAAAAAAGCAATTGAAATTTCACCAGGCTATGATAAAGCGCACTTTAACCTGGGTATTGTTTATTATCAGACGGGGCATCTGGAAGAATCTGTTTCTGAGTATAAACAGGTTCTCGGTGTAAATCCAAATTATTTGGATGCGTATATCAATTTGGGAATCGTTTACTTTGTACAAGGTTTGTATCCAGATGCTCTTCATGCCCTGGAAAAGGCGCTATCGCTGGGTTCTGCCACCGACAAGATTCACTATTATCGCGGAAATGTTTATAACAAGATGGGCAAAACGGAAGATGCAATAGCGGAGTACAAGAAGGCAATAGAACTCAATCCTAAAATGATTGCACCGCATTATAATCTAGGGCTTATTTGTCTGGAGGAAAAAATGATAGATGTGGCCATTCAGGAATTTACCAAGGTCATTATGCTGGACCACGATTATGCCAATGCATATCTCAACCGTGGCAAGGCCTTCGAATTAAAAGGTGACTTGAGTAGCGCTCAGAATGACTACAACTCTTACCAGCATGCCAAATCAGCTTTTGCACGAGTCTACAGGGAAGAATCCACATCTCCTTATTATGTAGGTTCAAATCCACGTGAATAAACGTGCGCAAAGATATTGCATTTATATTATCGCAAAAAGAAAGTTACCATTGCGAGGGCGTTAGCCCGAAGCAATCCATGTTTGAGATTGCACGCTGTCGCAACAATGACTATTACGTATCAATTTATTTAAGACGTTTACCCCAGATAGACAGGATATCAGTGGACATTTAAGTCTTTATCGTCTTTCTTACCTGCCTCTTTTATGGTCTTATCTGTATCTGGCTTGTAATCTTTTGCACATCTGAAGCCTATACTCTTGTTTCTTTCCTCTGGTTTCCCGAATATTCGTACGGCGCATCGCATTTTATAAACGTAAGGAGCGAACAACGATGCTCCTTTGATTATTCTGGCTCCTGTACTGATTTCCGGACCTTTAGGGTTTATGCTTGGACTATTTTGATAGTATTCCGGGTGATACCAATCATTGCACCATTCCGAAACGCTTCCTACCATATCCAGACACCCGTAAATGCTCTTGCCTTCCTCAAAACTTCCGACTGATAACGGCGCTTCAGTGCCAACATTGCATCTTTTCGCATCCCAGACATTACCCCACGGATACCTGCGTCCGTCAGTTCCTCTGGCGGCTTTTTCCCATTCTGCCTCGGTGGGCAAGCGTTTGCCTGCCCATGCTGCGTAGGCGTAAGCATCATACCAATCTACCCTGTTTACAGGGTAGTCAGGATAATCATAATATGGATAGTCCCAACCAGTGTGAGGTGTGCCGGGCGTATGGTCTTTGCCTTTTGGCTCACCAGGGAAGCACTTACTGTGATCTCCCGTCTTTTTTATATATTGGAGAAATTCCCAATATTGGGCGTTGGTTACCTCATATTTATCGATGTAATATGCATCCAGGTATACCTCATGCTGAGGACTTTCTTCGGGAATAAATTCGTCCTCTTTGGAACCCATAATAAATTTTCCGGCAGGGACCAGCACCATTTCATTCCATTTTCCTCGATTTTTATCTAAGGATTTTTGCATCTTTTCATCTCTGGCTGTTAGTGCAGTTTCAATGCGTTGCTTCTTTTCGGATGGACTGAGGCCTTTTTCTAATTTATTAATATACAAAAGAACATTTTGCATGATCTTTTGATAGTTTTCGTCCGATTGCATTTCTGGTGGTTGTGCTTCTAATAATTTTTTGCATTTATCAAGATGGGACAGGGCTTCTCTTTGTTTTCCCAGTTTCCAATAAATTCCTCCCATATGGAAATGGAGGGCTGGAACCTCGGCATTCAACATCTCCGCTTTTTTGTATTCTACTAAGGCCGCTTCAAGGTCGCCTACTTCTTCTCTGAGCCGGTTTCCTTCCTTAAGGTGTAACATTACCTCGTTTGCTAATCCTTCGGGAGTAGTACTGGAGGGACCTTTCGCAGGCGTTTTTTTCTCTATAGACGATAGGTTAATGAGCGGTGTCCCGTCCTTTTTGCAAAATTTTTCACCAGGGCTTGCTTTTTGCGCACAGGTTGGGCATACGAGGTCCTCACCGGAGATTTCTACAAGCTGTTTGCCGTCCACACTGCAGAAGTTGACATCTCCCGGATATATTCTATTACATTCCGGGCAAAGTTTATTTTTGAGAACATTTTCCTGTGTTTTTAATGAAGATCCTTTTTTGGGGGGAGGATTTTGCACTTCTTTATTGACCGTTTCGGCCAGGATAATATTATATTGCGGTGCTGTGAACAAAACAATTAGAACAAGCAGATATACAAACTTCACGAAAACGACCTCCTTTGAACCATAGTATAAACGGACCGGATAGATATAAAAAAGAGGTACGTTAACGTACCTCTTTTTGTGTGCTCAATATAAACAATTTTGTTGACCCTAAGGTTTCTTTTCTGCCATCTCAATACTCTGGGATTCTTTTTCAATCTTCCAGTTTGACCATTCTCCCCATTCAACATATTTTTTGCCATCAGACAGCCAGTATTGAGTTCCTTCTCTTTCTCGCGTGCAGGTAAGGTTTTCTACCGCGCGTGTTTGTGTCTGCTTTATGATTTTGAAGAAAAAGCAATCGACCTGATGGAAATTAATTTCAGAATTGTTCTTTACTTCCTTCATCTCAAGATCTTCAAATGTCAGTTTTTTCTCATTAAATTTTTTTTCATCCACGGGAATTTCATAAGTGGTTATTTCGGTTACTTTGATCGTGATGGGGTTAGGTTTTTCATCAATCCAGGGTATTTGTACGGTACCACCATAAGGTGCAAATGACTGGTGATAACTTGGTAATTCTTTACCTGGTTGTTTAGTGGTATCGATAATTCCCCCTCCCGCGTGCTGTGCTTGAACGGGATTTCCCTTTATAAAAAAGGTATTTAATACTATTGATATGCCGAGCGCAAGGGAAAAGCGTAGAACAGTACATTTCTTATAATTCATTATTTTTTCCTTCTGTAAAAGTTTGTGTAAAAATATTGAAGTAGCAAAATTCTAACATGAAAATAACATATTTGTCAATTGTTATAGAAAAGCTGGTGTTGAGGGAAGTTTTAAAAAGATGTTCCTGAAAGGGTTGATCTCACAGCTTATTAAAAAATGACTTGAACAACAATAAACTTTGTGGTAGAATCCTCAAACTTTTGTATTTTTTCAATTTTCTTTTTCTATATACAAAAATAACTTTTAGAGTATTTTAACCTTAATATTTATAAATAACTAAGATTATAAATATACTGAAAGCGAAGGCACTCATTAAAAAAGATCTTTAGGAGGTATTTATGGAGCGGTTGAAGCAGTTGTTGGATTTTATTCAGAGAAGAAAAAAGCTCGTAGGCTTCTTCACCATAATAGTGTTGGTTGTCTTTTTTGTTACCATAACGAAAGTTTACCACTATTCAGAGACGAGCGAGTTTTGCGCAAGTTGTCATGAAATGAAAATTCATTATGATTCTTTTAAGGCATCAAAGCATCATAATGAACATGTTGAGAATTGTCACGCCTGTCACGTCGGTCCAGGACTCAAGGGATATGCTCATGCAAAACTGAGCGATGGAACGCACGATTCTTTAATGCATTCATTTCAGGCTTATACTGATGGTTCATTCATCGAGATTGCTGAGGATAGTCTTGAAATATTGAATGGGAACTGTGTTCGCTGTCATTCTGAAGGTTTTACAAAAGATAAATCCCATATTGAATTCGTATTAAAAGGAAGTAAACATCGTACAGAGGACAGACATGGTATTACTCTTCAAAAATTAGTCTGTACTGATTGTCATCTTGGTGTAGTACACCCACACATGCCCGGCGATTTATTTAAGGCCTATGCCGCAAAGAAGATCAAACCATATGGTACGTACGAAGAAACGGATTGTCTGGCTTGTCATAAAATGGCCACGCCAGAAGTTGTAAAGGAATGGACGAAAGGTGTACATGCCGTGAAGGGGGTTACTTGTATAAATTGTCATGGAAACGATCACCGTCATATCGCAAAGAAACAAGGCTATGTCCCTGCAAGCACCTGCGGCGAATGCCATCAAAATCAATATGTTGATTTTCGGGAAAGTAAGCATCTTCAGGGTCATCCTGTAGCAGTTCCAAGTAAATTCGATGTGATTAGCACAAGATTGTTGAATATTGAAGGTTGCAAAGATTGTCATAAGCTGAGTTTGACTTATGAGTTCGACAGGATTGGTGGAAGTTGCGATGCCTGCCACCCAAGTCACAAATTCTCGGTGGCTGAAGCGAAGGCATATGATGCCTGTGAAAAATGCCATATTGGAGGGCCAGAACATTCACAGTTAAATACCGGCAAAGGTTCAATCTTTGGCAAAGTACTGGAGTTGCGTCACCAGGGTTTGATTACGAAGGATTTGGTCAAATGTCAATCTTGTCATGGTCCAAACAAATCGCATAATTTTGGTAAATCTTTTATACCGAAAGAAATTGATGTGTTGCTCTTTGGAGGCTATGGATATTTGAAGCCAAAGACAACTCATCAGTAGTGCCAAATTAACTTGAAATAATCCTGAAATTGGTTTAACATGAATCCCACCGTCTAAAAACGGTGGGATTTTTTTATCTGCACTGAATATTTTTCTTTTTCATAACCTGTATGCAGGAGTTTATTTCTTGCATATGGTATTTAGTTTACGAATGAAAGGGCAACGATGGGCAAGAATCTGGTACAAAAAATTTTAGGTTCGCATCTTGTATCTGGCAAACTAAAGGGTGGTGAGGAGATTGCTATTTCTATTGATCAGACTCTCACACAGGATGCAACCGGTACCATGGCTTACCTTCAGTTTGAAGCCATGGGTATCCCTAAAGTGAAGACGAAACTTTCGGTAAGTTACGTTGACCATAATATGCTCCAGACCGGTTTTGAAAACTTTGATGACCATTTATTCCTTCAAAGCATTGCTAAAAAGTATGGTATTTATTTTTCAAAACCTGGAAATGGTATCTGTCATCAGGTACATTTAGAGCGATTTGGTGTACCTGGAGAAACCTTACTGGGTTCTGACAGCCATACACCCACATGTGGCGGGCTGGGTATGATTGCTATTGGTGCAGGTGGACTGGAAGTAGCCATTGCAATGGCCGGGGGGCCTTTTTATGTCACAATGCCAAAGGTGGTATTGGTAAAACTGAGTGGTACATTGCAACCATGGGTTACGGCAAAAGATGTTATACTGGAATTATTGAGGAGGTTGACGGTCAAGGGCGGTGTAGGCAAAATATTTGAATACGGGGGAGAGGGAGTAAAAACCCTTTCCGTAACAGAACGCGCCACAATTACGAATATGGGTGCAGAACTAGGGGCACTTACCTCCCTATTCCCAAGTGATGCACAAACGAAAAAATATTTAAAGATGCAGGGAAGAGAATCTGTCTGGAAACCACTAAAAGCCGATGCCAGCGCAAAATATGACGAAGTTATTGAGGTTGACCTTTCGACCCTGGAACCGTTGATTGCCAGGCCTCACAGTCCGGATAATGTTTGCAAGGTGAGCGAAATGAAAGGTACAAAAGTGCATCAGGTTTGTATCGGAAGCTGTACCAACTCTTCGTATCATGATCTTATGGTTGCCGCTGCGATGTTAAAGGGGCGAAAGGTACATTCGGATGTGAGCCTTACCATTTCTCCCGGTTCGAAACAGGTGCTGGAGATGATTGCAAAAAATGGCGCATTGACCGATATGATCGCTGCCGGTGCACGCGTGATCGAGGTAGCCTGCGGACCTTGCATCGGGATGGGTCAGGCTCCACCGTCCGGAGGCGTTTCAGTGCGATCGTTTAACAGAAACTTTGAGGGCAGAAGCGGAACGGCTGATGCACAGGTGTACTTATCAAGCTCGGAAACGGCTGTGGCAACGGCAATCAGCGGCTTTATTGCCGACCCCAGGGAATTTGGAGAACCGATTATTATTAAATATCCAAAGAGGTTTATCATTGATGATAGCATGATTATTCCCCCTTCGGAAAGGCCGGAAGAAGTGACTATCGTCAGAGGTCCAAACATAAAACCGTTACCAAAAAAGGAACCCCTGCCTGATACGTTAACAGGGGACGTCCTCTTAAAGGTGGGGGATAATATTACCACCGATCATATCATGCCCGCAGGAGCAAAGGTTTTGCCACTGCGTTCAAATATTCCAGCCATTTCCGAATTTGTATTTGAAAAGGTAGATAGGGAGTTTGTAAAACGGGCAAAAGAAAAAGGCGGTGGATTCCTGATCGGCGGAGTAAATTACGGTCAAGGTTCAAGCAGAGAGCATGCTGCCCTGGCTCCTATGTATTTAGGAGTAAAGGCGGTTATTGCCAGGTCCTTTGCCAGAATCCATCGGGCAAATCTCATTAACTTTGGTATCCTGCCGTTAACCTTCGAGGATGAGAGTGACTATAATTTATGTGATCAGGGAGACCGAATCGAACTACATGACATAAAGAATAGATTAACGTCCGGGGACAAGATCATCATGAATAATTTGACAAAGAATAAGGAAATAAAGTTAAAGCACACATTAACCCCTCGTGAGATCGATATCCTTTGCGTTGGCGGTTTATTGAATTATCAGTCGCAAAGCAGTAAATAAGGTAAAATGCGGTTATTGATAAATAATTCATAAACAGGCCAGCCGAAAAAAATGATCAAATCCGAAATGTTTGTGCTTTCAGTGGTTGTCTTTGCCTGCATTTACAAGATTTGTTATAAGGGTTTTTGGAATGACCTTTTGAGGAATATATGTTAGTATCAGCTGAGTGAAAACTGGTAGGCTGGAGGCGTTAGCCTCCAACCCCCACTCGTCGCCAAATACTTTGAACAACGTAACAAAGTATCCTTTT
>JBKBTA010000077.1:0-12775 GCA_046291035.1 Candidatus Brocadia sp. | reverse complement strand
TCAAACGATACTTCGTTTTCGAATGTTGCAGCCCAGAATGATACTTTTCCTTTGAATGTTGCTTTTTCAAACAATGTTATTCCTTGGAATGTTGTACCGTTAAATGATACTTCTCTTTCGAATACTGTTTTTTCAAACAATGTTATTCCTTGGAATGTTGTACCATCAAACGATGCTTCTCCTTTGAATGTTGCTTTTTCAAACCATGCTGCTCCTTGAAATGCCGCCATGTCAAAAAATACTGCTCCATTAAATTCAAATTCTATAATAGAAGTAATAACGAAATTGCCGTGAATTTTAGTTAGTTCCATATGTAGATCCCCTTCAATTCTATCTAGAAAGGTTATTCGTGGAAGGTGGAAACCTATAAAGTATTTCTCGCCATTACTCTTCAACAGTTTTAAGAACTCATTTCGAACCTCCTCTTCATGCTCTTTCCAATAATTCTCATCGTGGAACATACAAAACTCGCTCCCAGCAACTGCCTCACGAGTACAATTAGCATCTTCTCCCATATCCGCTAGTAGAGACTGTAGCATAACTTTCTTTTCCTTTTTCTCCTTATCATCTTGTACGTATTTTTCTATCCACCCTTCTTCTATCTCTTTTATTCTCTCACCCTTGTATGCACATTTAGGCATAATGATACCTTGATCTGCCATATATATAAATCTTTAAAATATAAAGGTTTATAGATGCTGCCGAGTGGTAGAGCAGGTAGATTAGTAGAGTAAATTACTCTAGAAGTAATCTGGTACTCCAATGAGTTTTGCCGTTCTTGACTAATGTGCCCCTTCAGTATCTAACCCTATCCCTTCCTGTGGTATATGCATCTATATGGCTACAGGGTGCCTTATCGATGATAGGAAGGCTTTAGAGGAGAGAGGTATACCCAATTTCTGTAGAGGTTGTTGAGATTGGTGCAGAAGCATTACAATACATTACAATGCCGTTTGTAGCCAGAAACAAAACCTCAGGAGGTCAAGATCTAATTAATTAATTATATGTTAAATCGAGCTTTTTTGTGCGTGCTATGCAACAAAAGCGTTGCATAACTTGTTGCATAGACACCGATCCATCAAAAAATCATTGTTACTGAAATTCTTGACTCACACAAATCAAGTCCGACTATAATATTTTCCGACTTTATTATTTGTTATATGGTATATCTATCCCCTTACCACGTCAGTGTCTATTACCATTAGGATGTTGAGCTTGGTTAGTGAATGAACGAAATCCTAATGATGATGTAATGCGGAACAATAGATTTCGTAATATCTTCAGCTCTGCCGACCTATTGATATTCGCATAATTTCCTAACGTGCTTCATGATGGAAGCCGTGCAGACGCATAGTCACGTAATTCTGCATAAATCAATAATACAGCCTCGAAACGTCATAACTATTGATTAGGCTGAATACCCAAGATCAATAAAGCCGCATAAAGCCCAATGAAAATGAACGGGATGATTCTATCCACCTTGCTTATTGGAAGGTATTTTGACCATTGATTACTTTCTCCAACCTCGTGCCACTCTCTATCGTATGGCGCGGCCGGCAACTTCTGTTCCATCTCACGAATAAGCTTAAACTTGACAGTATTCATCTGTCTATACGAATGGATAGTGAGGAGCCAAGGCAAATAACATCCCTCCTATCGCAGCTATTACTAACCACCAAGACCTTGACATTACATCGCTTCCTAGTTTGTCTGCTACCCCAAGGGTTGTAACTAAAAAAGAATTGGCTGTCAGAAAGAATGTGTTCGCCCTGTTGCGTCTCTCACTTATATTGTCTGCAAGCTGTAAGAAGATCTTGTATTGTTCAAGAAGGTGTGCGTGATAATCCGAACCGTATTTTGCTGGATCAGTTGGAAACAATCTACCAGGAGAGACATCATCTTCATTTGCTGACATGTCAATTTATCCATCTATTTTCTCTACGATAATTAATGCGTAAGAACCTACTCACGATCTAATTCAGCTCTTATTTCTTCCATTTTCCAATTTACTATTGGTGCACCATTTTCTTGCATCTGCCTAGGAATAGGGTCATTTCTATCCCCGTAGATGCGAATTCCTATCACCTTCTTTCCTTGTCTATAACTCTCCTCAATTTCCCACAAAACTGCTTCTCTTTTTGCTGTATCGGGTCCTATCATAACAATCGTTGCGGAACAAAGGGCAATCCTTTCTCTAACTTGCTGCTTCCATTTTTCATCGAAAGGCTCCTTAACTGAGTAATCCCTAAACTCAATGCCAAACTGTTCTCTCTTGGCTTGGCTCCTTAACAAATTCACTTGTGCTTCATCTTCAACGTGGAAACTGATGAAGACATTTCTAACAGGTCGTTCCTCGGGAACGTTTCTTTCAACTACTTCTACTGCATTCCTAATCAGTTTTCCTGCTTCTTCCACGCTTTTAGAGGATGTAAAGGAGAATGTTGACGAACCGCCTGCCACGATATTGGTGTGACTATCTTATAGATAAAATATACGTTGACAGAGCAGATGGCATCTATTTCTCCTCAAGTAGAGATTTTTCTGCAGCTATCCTTTCCTGACATGAAATGCATTTCCCACAAGGTGTCTCAGTTCCAGAATGACAATAGTAAGTCACCTTTGGGATACGATGTTCTTCTGCAAGCTTAAGGACATCCCTCTTATCTAGTTCAATCAGAGGTGTAAGAAAATGAATCGGCTTGCCTAACGAGGCGCTTATCGATTCCTGGGCTTTCCGTACGAACTCTTTCCCTTGGTCAGGGAAAATTGGATTTGCAAGGAGCCCTAT
The DNA here is from genome assembly GCA_046291035.1 of Candidatus Brocadia sp. Lineage (GTDB taxonomy): Bacteria > Planctomycetota > Brocadiia > Brocadiales > Brocadiaceae > Brocadia. The sequence goes on along the minus strand of JBKBTA010000077.1, from coordinate 9,987 downwards.
AGCTACGACACTACAAGATCTACTAAAGGCATACGCAGCCCCTAGTGTTAGAAAAAGTAGATTTCTTGTGGGCAAGAATGCATCCTCGTATACATCAAGGGATCCATCAGTCAGCCCACTTCGAATAAGCTTGCCAAAGCCTGATACATCCAATTTCTCCGGAAATAATGACAGTTGCTTCGAGATCTCTACACAGGATTTCCATTCTCTTTCTTCTGCTAGCTGGCCATAATCGATGTGAAGTGGAAGGACTACATGACCGTCTTTCTTGAATAGGTACATCATTAAGGAAGAATCTATACCCCCAGAGGATAACACGACGATATTCAATTATCAATTACCTCGCATGTAGTTCCATATGGCATTATCGAAAACTGCCAGATCTACCTGATACTTTCGCGAAATCCAAATCATGATATTTTCGATAATGTAATACTGCTTCGGAGTGAGAATAATTCTTGCATCAGCTGGCAACAAGCCAAGATTTTTCATGAATTCAATGAGATGTGAATCCACAACTGCAAGAGAAGAGGAATATCCCACATTTCGCAGAAAATGAGATGACTCTTTAAGACCTAGTCCTGAGACATTCTCTGCAAGGTAGTTGCGAAGGGCTGTATGCGAGTTCGATTTTCGCAATAAGTCGGTTATCCCATCACCATACCGATAAAAGAATTTCGCAGCAAGCGCTATGTTACGAGCTCGCACCATAGGGAAGCGATAGCGCCGCAGTTCCCCATTCTTCTTCTGCGGAAGATAGATTGGTTTTTGAAGCTCTTTGCCTATTGCTATCTGGGCGTTTTCTCTGTTAGCTATCCACTTTCCGTCAAGCAGTCCACTATCCGCTAGATGCTTGTTGCATGACTTTGCAAGTTCATATGGTACGTTACTAGATAGTATACACAGACACAATTCCGTCCAAAGTTCATCTTCAGTCATCTGATCCCACATCATACGTTCTCGAAATCTATGACTTAACGCGTTGTATAACCTGAAGATCTCTAGAGGAATGGGTTTATCCATTTTTGGCGCGAGCAGATTCGCACCAACTAGCGCCATAGTCATTAGGGAATACAACGAATTGATAATCTTTTCCTCTAAAATCTGTTGATATTCCTCGAAAAAGTATTAGTTCTTATATTCATGAACCTCTCAATCTAAGTTTGACAAATTGGTCCCTAACCTCAAAGACTATCTTCAAGACTTCGTAACTCTGTGTTATGACCGACTTGAAAAAGGCGAACAAAAACGTGACAACTACCTGAGAATAGATTTGTACCAAGAGATCTTGGAAGAATTGGCCGACATAGCTAACTATGCATTTCTAGAATATGTAAAGATACGCAAGCTGAGGGATAAGAGAAAACTGGTTGAATAAGCTAAAGGCACTATGAGTTGGCCCGCAGAAGGTCATTGCTTATTCCATTTTCTAATAGCATTTCATTAAGTGTTCCTTTTCCAAGGTTGTCCCTGATTTTTTCCATATGTGCAAGATATGCCCGCAGGTTGTGAAATATCGTTTTTTGAAGCGGGTCTTTTATCTTCTTACATACTACGCACTTACACGATAGCAGTTCCAAATGTGAAAAGTCCCTGAGAATCAACTTCTCTTCATCGAACGTAGAACGCATCCAGTCCCTGCTGTCAAAAGTCTTTACACCAAGGGAAGAATACAATGCCATCGATAGCGGCTGGCCACAGCCAAGTAAGTGCAGATGCTGTCCGTCACCGTTCTCTGCAATATCTTTTACTATTCGTGAAATAGTACGAGTTCTCTCCTTGAGTGTGAACCCACACTCTCTTTCAGCAACGGCAATATACCGAACTCCTGTTGGATACCTCTTCAGGAAGGACTTGACCACATTCACCAGTTTTTCTGGTGTTTCTCCATGAAATATTGGCAAGTATTCTCTTTCCGGGAGGATGGCACCAGACCGCACGATGCTTTCGAATGATTCACTTTGTGAGTTCATTGGAATGACCTTCGCCGCATCAACATCAAATGATGAATATAGATCGGGTTTAACTCGATTTACCACGTCTGTATATCGTTCAAAACCCCATTCCTTGTCGTTATTCCAATAACTTTCGAATCCCCCGCTATCGAGAAAGAGTACGTTCTTTCTCCTCAAGTACCTTTGTATCGAATTGATGAGCGTCTTTGAAAACGAAAAATTGTGATAAAAATCGTATGCTGAAATCAACAATAATGGGTATTCGGCTTTAAGCAACATCGCGAGGAGGTTTCTTACATTATGTCGTGATGTTATGCTTGAAATAGCAGGAAAGTAGAGCGGTGCTCTCAACATCTTCTGAGTTTGGTTTAGCAGGATGATTTCCCTTAGATCGTCATTCCTATAATTTTTCAATATCGGCCACTACTGAATGATTACGTCCCTTTTTCCTTTGTCCAATGTCGCGTGATTGTGGTGTAAATGCCACCTCTTACATTTACGATCACTTCAATTTTGGCCCAGCGAGGCTGTATAGACCTTATGAGCCGATTGAGAATCTCATTTGTAATTTCTTCGTGTAGAATCTCTTTGTCTCTAAACTTGTTAAGATACAATTTAAACGATTTGAGTTCAATGAGACGTTCATCTGGCTCGTATTCTATTTTTACATTGTAAAAATCAGGAAGCTTTGTTACAGGACACATAGCGGTCAGTTCCGGAAATTCATGCTTGCAAATGTATCTTGCGTTTCGATTTTTGTTAGTCAGCGTGTCGATTCCTGCGATTGTGTTAGAAATCTGCTTTATGCTCATGACAGAGGAATCTCCCGGATAGTTATAACTATTCCGAAAAGATTGTGCATTGGCCTAGTACAATCAAGACGTATGGCAATTCCGGATTTTGTCATCAAGAGATCAAGAACGAATACGGAGAGTTTTAGTGTAGAAACATTAAATGCACAGCACGGTCTAGTAAACGAAAAACACACGGTGCTTAATCCATATTTGTAACTGTTCACATTATGCATTACATGAGCCTAGCAACTGACATCTTTTGTGCATTAGGACAGTGCTGGATAGGTGAAGGCATCGACGGCATTTACGTTGTTGCAACAACCCTTCTGGACATTGCAATAAAGCTATCACCAATGTTTGGGGTCATGTACTTTGGCTACTGGCTCTTCCTGATAATCCGGACAGTAAGAGAAGGCAGCCCAGAGCCGATAATGAACCACGTGATGTTTGTCTGGCAGGTCATAACCGGTATAGTCCACGCGTTCATGAGCTTTATCAAGCTCTTCATCCCGTGAGGTGAGAAAAAGATGGCAGACCTTGAAATCATAACCCAGATCCTGAACAGCGAAGTTGTGGTATTCGGCATAATCATGGGAATAGTTGCCATGGTTTCAAAGGTGATTATCCCAAAGGTGCTGCCTGCCCTGAAGAAGATTCTGGACAAGCGACAGAGCAAAGACAGCGGCGTCCCGGAAAGTCTCGGAACTCTTAAAGTGTTCATTAGAAGCGGCGACATGATAAAAGAAGCGCGGGGTAGGATACTCAAGGATGGCTCAATAGCAGCCGACGGCAAGACATGGGTAATTGAGCGGATCAGGCCGTACCTGCTAACAAAGGGACGACATTCACGGCCAGCTGTAATTCTGGACGCAGACAAACAGGTGGAATACAGGTTCAAAGATGCTGTAGAAAGCAGCAATTCCGATAAACAGCAAGACATTGCCGGCCAGGCCACAAGCCCGCACCTGTTAAAGCAATTCTCAGACAGCATCGTGATTCAGAAACTGGCAGCCGCCAAGCCTGATAAAACAATGATGTTCATGATGTTTATGATGGGGATGTTTGCTCTGATGATGCTTCAGCAATTCATTCCTAAAGGAGCACCATGACAGGCATGAGCGAGCCAAAGAAGGAGCTGAAAGACACAGAGCCTTGGACATCTACAGTGCTTGCAACTAAAGCCCTGACAAACCCACAGGGCAATGAGATATTCACCTTGACAGAGCTGAATGAAAGTGAGATCAGATATGGTGTTCAGGCGTTAATTCTGGCTGACGCGTTCAAGACGGACCTTTTGAAAAATGTAGTAGTCAACCTAGCAATCCTGAAAAGAAGCCGTGACAGAAAGGGAGAATCCAGCATCATCAAGCTTGTAAGGAATGCAAGCATGAAGATGATGCAAAACGTGCAAATGAGCAGGTTCAAGCACGTAATGTCAAACAGGGACGATTTCACGGACTATGACAAGGATTGAGCAGCTCCGTAGCCAGGAGCGCCAGCTGACCAAGCTGATACGCAAGTGGCATAAGGAAGGCGAATTCAGACTGGTCCTGATATATGGCACCGGTGGAATAGGCAAGACGAGCTACGCTATGCAGTGCGTCAAGCAGGTAGATCCTGACAATTACAGGCAGCGGTTCATCTTCCCGCCAAGGCAGTTTGTAGACACTGTATCATGGCTGAAAAGCAACAGATTGAGAATACCCGCGCTAGTGTGGGATGACATGGGGTTTTGGATGTACACACTAGACTACAACGACCCTTTTGTCAAGTCGGCTGTCAAGTTCTTGCTGGCAAGAACTGTTGTGTCTTGCATTATCGGAACGACTACAAGCATGAAGATGCTTACAAGCTCCGTCAGGAACATGGACGCGTTAACTGTGAAGGTTGTCGCAGCGAGAGATAATCCGTATACGTCGCTGGCTAAAGGCTACAGGACATCGCTTCAGCCAAACCTTATGCGGCTGGTCAAGACAGTGTTTGAAGACGAATATCCAAGATACATGGAAGAAGACGATTATCGATGGTACAGACCTGTCAGAGATGGCTATGTGAATGAAGCTATAAGGCTGATGCAAGAATCCTTGATGCAAAGAAATCGCATTAAGGAGCCTGAGGCGGATAGTTAAGATGAGCTTGTCAATAGACTGACAAAGTGTTTATAAAGAACTTGTCAAAATACTTCAGGCATGGGAATAGCCGTTGACTTGGTAGACCAGAATCCTTGGTGGAAGAAAAAGGAGGCCATAGACCAGGACAAGCATTTAACCGAACTAGAAAAATCCAGTGTCAAGTGGCAGCCCAGAATAAGACACAAGTTCTCTTTTAACAAAGATGTAGTATACACACTGAGGGGACCAAGGCAGATAGGAAAAACTACTCTGCTGAAAAGTCTGATTAGCGATCTACTTGACAAAGTTCCTGATCCTAGGCTCGTATTCTACTATACCTGCGACCTCGTAGACAACCCAAAAGAACTTGTAAATACAGTTAATTCTTACCTTGAATCGACGAGGCCGGAAAGAAAACAGCGGGCATATCTATTCTTGGATGAGATTTCGTCCGTAAGAGACTGGCAAAAGGCGATAAAGCATCTATCGGATACCGGCAAGCTTGCAAACGCTACCGTCATTCTTACCGGCTCCCATACTCTAGATATCAAAAAAGCTTATGAAAAATTGCCTGGAAGAAGAGGGAGCCTAGACGATGTTCCGGACAAGATCTTGCTGCCGATGAAGTTTGTTGAATATGCAGAAACCATAAACCCGGATTTACGAAAGGCACTTGACAAGCTGCAGATAATCGCGTCAGGACGCAGAATAAAACTCCTACTTGAGCTGAGCGAAGGAAAGATCCCAAAAGAAATCAAAGAGCTTTATCTGTTCTCAAAGGAACTAGAGTTGCTGTTTAATAACTATCTTATGACGGGCGGAATACCTCGTGTAGCTGACGAATATCTTAGGACTGGCAAGATATCCGAAGGCGTCTACCGCACGTACATCGATGTTGTACTGGGAGACCTTGCACGGTGGAACAAAAAAGAGACCTACCTCAGACAAATCCTGCGGAGGATATTTGTCACCGCAGGAAATCCCGTTAGCTGGAATACGCTGAAGGATGACACTGACGTATCTAGCCACAATACTGTAGCAGAATATGTTGATACCTTGAAGGACAGCTTTGTCCTGTATTATGTCAATTTTTATGACATTGCGCGCAAGCTGCCCTCATATCAAAAGAACAAAAAGATACACTTCTACGATCCGTTTTTCTACCATGCACTCCGGGCATGGATAGGCGGTCAGGATCCTTTTACAGCCAGCATAGACTTTCTAAAGAACCCGCAGAACGTGGGAATGCTGGCTGAAAGTATCGTCGGTTCTCATCTGATAAGGCTTGCATTTTGCCTGAGCCAGCAGAAACAGCTCTTTGATTACGAGAACTCCCTATTCTATTGGAAGAGCGGCAAGGATCGGGAAATAGATTTCGTCTTAAAGTTGGGCAATAATTCGGTATTGCCGATAGAGATCAAATACCAATCAAGCATAATGAAAAGCGACAGGTACGGGATAATAGACTTCAAAAAGAGTTCTGGTTCTGATAGTGGTATTCTACTATCAAAAAACAAAATGGAAGCAAAAGATGGCATTGTTACGCTTCCTGCATGGCTATTCCTTATGCTTATATGAACCGTGTGCTAATGAATACGACACCGTGTTAAACTCTTATTTTGAACTGTTCTTGTACTATTATTCATGGCTACAAAACCAAGGAAGCAAACCAAGCGGGCGGCCATGATGGGATTTTTGGCGGCACTTGGAGCGATTGCAGCCTACCTGATGCCAACGCCGGCGTATGCCCAGACTACGGGTACGATGGACATGACGCCGCTGGTGTCGGTGATAGTTGCAATCATCCCGGTGTTCATCATAATAGCTCTGCTTGACAAGCTGATGGGAAAATTCCGGTGACACAACATGAACCGAGACAACATAATGACAGCAGCATTCGTGGTGCTCGTGCTCCTGACAGCTACTTCGCAAGTGGCCTACGCACTACCAAGCCCGATACAGTTCCAGCGCAGCATCCCCTTCTCCGTGTTCAACACTACATCGGCAACAGTCTACACCGCAGACAAGCCTATCTCGCCGCCCTTTGAGATAGACATCGTAAACCAGCTGACCTACAACGCAACAGGGACGAAGGCGGTGGGAGTAAAGTTCCAAGATGCAACTACAGGTTCCATGAACGCGCTTGAGATAAAGACGTACAACAACAAGGCAATCGACATACTGTGGACCGACAAGACCACCGGCTCGACTACAAAGATAGGCGGAATGACAGGCGAAGAGCAGCAAGCATTTCCAAAGGAAATCATAGTCGAAAACCAAGGCTCGTCTCTTAGCATCAAGCTGGCAGATGGCACAGCCATCATCGACAGCTTTGTACTGCCAAGCAACTTCAAGATATTGGCGGTAAGTGCCTTTGGAAACGAGGCAGCCGTTGCGTCAGACGGCTTCATCACTGTCTACATCGGAGGATTAAGCCCTACAAAGATGGTCAGCGTGAGCGTGAACGTGATGGTGCCGCTGCTAACCGCAATAGTGACAATAGGAATAGTTTTCACCCTCTTCAGCAAACTAAAGAACAAGATATGAAGGCAATGCACCGCCACTCCCCTTTTTTGTTAGTTTCATTGGCCGCAATTGTGATTGCGGCTGTAGCAGGTCTAGCCGACTCTGCCGCCGGCGCAAACCCTGTTTTAAATTCTGCCCGCGCTTACGATTACATTGTCAGCAACTACAATTCCACCTGCAGGAGAGAAAAAGACAGAGGAGGATATCATTCCGGAAATCCATTTGAGATTTAAAGTGCCACGTGGAAAGATTTCCCAGATAATGGGAGTAATGAATTTCCTACAGAGCAAATTCCAAGAGCTTGACATGGAGATATCAGCAAAGAGCGGCTCCATGACAGAGGATGAATATTCGAACAAGATTAGAGAAGCCCTTCGTCAACTTGGAATACAACTGGATGAGCGTTAGATTGAATTCTATCGGATGTTTTAGCGTCAACCACGCTTGGCTCGTTCAATGTCCGAGTGAAGATAAGGTATAGTCCTTGTCTGACTGTAATCCTTGAAGCGAACGTCGAAAATAACTTCTGTGCAATCGTTTTCCCCAAAATCATATTCAAGCCAGAAGATTGAACTCGCCTCAGTATCTGTTCTCGGCAAGACCACCGCATCGACTCTGGCCGACTGGCTCGGCAGGACACTTCCCTCGTAGACTATCGATTGACTCTTTATCTGCTTCTCCATGTCTATAATCTCGTTTAGATTTACAACTCTATCCATCGTTTTGTAATAGATGCGAACATCACTGACGGGTACATTGCCGTCATTCCTCAGGTTAGGATGATAATCTGTGGTCTTTGCTTGTGGTGAAGAAGGGGGCTCGACTCCAAAATTGACGATTTGTAAGATCGGACCATCAGTCAGTTTTCGTTGCTGGATCTTATTCTCTTCTGGAGGCTGTTGCACACCTTTCTTATTAAGATCTGGTTTTTCGCCGCCAAAGTCATCGCCATGTGCATAATAAATTTTGATTAGCTTGTCATGTTTAATCTGATATTCACCCACATAATCGATAGAATTACGGTATTGGTCAAATTGCTTTAGGTCACTCGCTGCTTTATCACTCAAGAGTATATCGCCAGCATTCCCAAGGTCCATCACCCGCCGTGCAAGCACAATCCCGTCGCCCCACACGCTCTTTTTTCCAAGAATGTCCTTGTACATCAAGATAGGGGAACTATGGATTCCTATCCTGACTTCTATTTTCTCATCTACATTCTTGGTTGAATTATATTTACGAAGTCTCTTGTGCAGTTCCATCGCTAGTTCAAGAGGAAGTTCGGAACCTTTTAGAAAACCTATGACCATGCCATCTCCTGTTAGATTGATTATTTTTCCTCGTGTGTTTGACGAATAAGCTTTGCATTTGCTTATCGCGTCATGTAAACCCCTGATTTTTTCTATCTGGCTTTCTGTTCCGCCCTTTTCTGAATCAGACAAGCTGACGATATCGACGAAAAAGAAGTGAACGTGAACGGGGCCTTCTACCCGTCTTAGAACCTTATGCTTGCGGTTCCCGCCTTTCGCAACCCTCACTACTCCGGTCTCGTTCGGATGGAGTGAACAAAAATAGTGATACTGCCAATCTCTGATGAACTTGTGACTAAACTTTGTGCCGGGAGAGAGTAATTGGGGAAAATCGGGAGGGGAGCCGAATCTACCATCAGGTATTCCATCTTCGCCGGATATTATCGTGTGTAGTGTGGAATCTTTGTTGGTCCACTCAACCGTTTCCCCTGCGGTTATTTCAACTGGATTCACACTATAGCCTTGGCCATAACTGGTGTTCGACGCTCCTTTACGGATCTCAACAGGAACCTCGACCATAAGGTGACGGAGGAATTTGACCTGTATTTAACTACATATATTTGAGGGCGATAGGTTCGGTGTGTTGCATATAATATTACCCCTAGTCTGACCCCCTCTTGTTATGCAACAAAATAACCATTTAATTAATTAATTAATTAATTAATTATTTCCCTTCTCTTCTACACATCCTCTTCCTTCATACTTCTTCTATCCCTCTCCCTTTCCCTCTCCCTTCATTTCCCTTCCCTTCCCTTCTCGCCTCTTTCTTCTTTCTTTTTTCTCATTTCTTTCTTTTTCTCATTTCTCCTTGAGGATTACCAGTAGGATCCTATTGACAGTAATACTTTCTAGTATGGTTAATATATGTACCAGAAGTCATAATAATGATGGACGAAGTAATACAAAAGATAAGAGAACTGGCTACAATCAATAAGATTTACTATGTTAGACTGACGATAAAAGAAGAAGGCAATAAAAGAATTAAAATAATGACGTTAACACCAGATTCTGTTACTAATCTCAAGTTTGTGTCAGTTATAAATTATGCTATCGGTTTACAGTTTATAAAATTAGTAACGCCATTAATAAGCGAGGAGAAGAAACTGTTAGGGAAACGATTAAGACTTTATGTGCATACAGAGCCGTTCAAGGTATGGGTGATATACTTCTTGGAGGATAAGCCATACCATCAGAAGGTATATGAAGCTAAAGAAGTTACCAATGTTGACGGCTTTGTAGAAGAGCTTAGAAGGCTTTTTTAAGTACCTTACTTACCTTCATTTTTGTTCTGGTC
>JBKBTA010000076.1:0-12890 GCA_046291035.1 Candidatus Brocadia sp. | reverse complement strand
GTTTCCTGTCTTCCTGTTCTTTTATCAATGACGCCGCAGGCAATTTCTCCACTCGCATAGTCTTTGATAAGTTTTGCAGCCCTCTGGGATGCACGGTCTATACCTTCGGGATCTATCCCCCTTTCGAATCGATATGAGGAATCAGAAGCAATGCCCAATGCCCTTGACGTACGCCGCACTTGTCTTGGCTCGAATTGTGCACATTCCAGGAGGATGTTTCTGGTTGACTCGGAAACTTCTGTTTCCTTACCCCCCATAATACCAGCAACGGCAACAGGCCGCCTGCCATCTGCGATGACCAGCATATCGTGAAAAAGTGCACGTCTGGCTCCGTTAATGGTAACAATTTCTTCGCCACTTCTGGCCTTTCTTACAATGATTTTTTGTTCTGCCAACTTGTCCAGATCAAATGCATGGAGGGGTTGCCCTGTCTCCATCATCACATAATTGGTGATGTCTACGATATTGTTTACAGGTCGAAGGCCTATACACTTTAACCTCTTTTGCATCCATTCAGGGGAGTTTTCCACAGTTATATGACGAATTACCCGGGCCGTATAACGAGGACATAATATCGGTTCTTCAACGATGATGGTAATAAATTTTGATATCTCGGTATTTGTGGTTACAAAATGTGTCTCCGGGAAGTGCAGGCTCCCTCCCACCGCCGCAGCGGCAACTTCACGTGCAATACCAATAATTCCAAGACAATCGGGTCGATTGGAAGTGACTTCTATGTCCAGGCAGAAATCGTCTTCTACAGGTTTGATGTCGGCAACTACCAATCCCACATTGGTTAACCTGTCGGCCAGTTCCTGTGGTGACAGGTAAAAATAGACGTATTCTTTTAGCCAGTTGTAGCTGATTTTCATTTATAATTCAGAATTGTGACAAAAAACGCATGTCATTTTCATAGAAGAGACGGATATCGCAGATACCATACTTTAGCATGGTGATCCGTTCGACACCCATTCCGAATGCAAAGCCTGTATATTTTTCTGCATCGTAATGCACGGCCTTGAACACATTTGGATCTACCATACCAGCACCCAATATTTCAACCCATCCGCTATAAGAACATACATTACACCCTTTGCCTCCACAGAGGGAACACGAAATATCAACCTCGGCGCTTGGCTCAGTAAAAGGAAAGAACGACGGCCTGAAACGCATCTGAATGTTCTGGCCGAAATAGGTCTTAATGAATTGGTTTAGTACCCCTTTCAGATCTGCAAAACTTACCCCCTCATCCACCAACAGGCCTTCCACCTGGTGAAACATAAAGGAGTGCCTGGCATCAACGGTATCAGGTCGATATACCCTGCCAGGGGCAATAATACGAATGGGCGGTTTTTGTTTTTCCATGATGCGAATTTGAACGGTGGATGTTTGACTTCTGAGAAGAATATCGTCTTTGATGTAGAAAGTATCAAAATCAGTTCGAGAGGGATGATCTTGCGGAATATTTAATGCCTCAAAGTTGTAATATTCTAATTCCACCTCCGGGCCATAAGCTACATCGAAGCCCAATCGGGCAAAGACCTCTTTAATATCGTCAATTGTCTGAGTAAGCGGATGCCTTTTCCCTATGGTGGGACGTTTACCAGGCAGTGTAACATCGAATATTTCATTTTTAATTTTTGGGATTGTTTCTGACGAGAACTTTCTAATAAGCCCTTCTATGATATCCGTAATTTCAATCTTTAGAGAGTTGATCTGTTGTCCACATGCAGCGCGTTTTTCAACTGGCAGAGTTGGGATAAGTTTCATTAAATCATTGATACTCCCTTTCCTTCCCAAATATTTTGTCTTGAGCTGTTCCGCACCTTTCAAGGTGTTGATTGTTTTAATTTCCTCTTGTAAATTTCTTTTTATCTGTTCTAACTTATCCAACATGCAGATGGGTTTTATAATAAGTATAAAAAAACACAGGCACGTTCCTTCTGGTCTGGCCAACTACCAGAACAGGACGTGCCTCATATTTTAGGGATACAACATTACGGGAACGGAATAGACAAATCAAAAAATATTAGCGTGGCGAAAATGCGATGTCTTACCGTTATCAATCAAAGTTTCAGACTGCAGCTTTTACCTGTTCGACTAATTTATCAAAAGCAGGCTTATCATTAACAGCCATCTCTGCCAACATCTTTCTATTTAAATCCACTTTGGCGTTAATCAATCCACGAATAAAACGACTGTAAGAAATGCCACGTTCCCTGGCTGCAGCGCTAATTCTGGAAATCCATAGCTCTCTAAATTTTCTTTTACGCGCCTTCCTGTCCCTGAACGAAAAGACCATGGCACGAATATAGGTCTCCATGGCCTTGCGGTATAAGTTACCCCTTCCACCCCAGTAACCTTCCGTCTTGTTTAATAATCTCTTCCTCGATCTTTTTCTTGCACAACCTTTTGTTGCTCTTGGCATGTTACAACTCTTTCCTAAAAAAATTAAAATTTATATTAAGACCCTCGCAATGCCCTTTTCATGATCTTACTAAAGGCGGGTGAAACCCCTGCTTTTTTTCTCAGATGTTCCCTTCGCCTTCCCGATTTTCCTGACATTAAATGGCTTTTCCCGGCCCTTGATCTCTTGACCTTGCCCTTTGCACTAATTTTTATTCGCTTTTTAAGCCCTTTATGGGTTTTTAGCTTTGGCATCTATAAGACCTCCCTATTAACAGATAAGTAATCTTAATTCTCCCGTTTCGCTCAGAGCAACATTGTTCTTCTTCTAAAAAGCAAAACAGCTAAATTGTTACTAAAATTCTTAACGTAAATTTATTGTAGAGAAATTTCCGGTTTATTCAGGCTGATTTAATGGTGGCATGGACAAACAAGTTTGTCCATGCCAAATTTAATCTTTTATCTTTACTTGGGGGACAAAATTATCCCCATTCTACGATCATCCGATATCTTATCCTTTTCTACTTTGGCGATGTCCTCAAGTGCATCGGCGATTTGTTTTAAGATTTCATTACCTAATTCTGCATGAGCGCGTTCCCGCCCTTTAAACATTATATTGATGAGAACACGATCTTTATTTTCTAAAAATTTTCTAGCCTGACGAATCTTTGTTTGTATATCATGTTCGCCGGTCTTTGGTCTCAACCTTAATTCCTTTAGTTGAACTACATGTTGTTTCTGATGCAATTTTTTCTTTTGTTTATATTTAAACTTGCCATAATTCATAATTCGGCAGACAGGCGGATCTGCCTCAGGGGCAACCTCCACAAGGTCCAGCTCAACACTTTTTGCCTTTGCGATAGCCTCTTCTTTGCTAACTACACCAACCTGCACACCATTTTCGTCTATCAATCGTACCGTAGTCGAACGTATCCGTTCGTTAATTCTTAATTCTTGTGAAATGTATATTCTCCTCCTAAAAAGTTAAAATTATCTCTTCTCTCTAATTTCAGATTCCACGTTTTTTATGAAATCTTCAATTGCCATTACCCCTTCATTCCCCTTCTTTCTGCTTCTTACAGAAACGGTACCACTTTCTATTTCTTTGTCACCCACTACCAGTAAATAAGGAATTTTCTCCAGCGTACCTTCCCGTATCTTGTAATTAATTTTGGCATTACTCGTATCACATTCTACCCTAAAATTCTTTATAAGCAACTGAGTTTGTAACTTTTTTGCATAATCTACATGTGCATCCGTAATAGGTAATATCCTTATTTGAATTGGCGCAATCCACAAAGGGAAATCACCTGCATAATGTTCGATCAAACAGCCCACAAACCGTTCCATAGCCCCCAGGACTGTACGGTGAACCATTACCACCCGGTGGTGAAAACCATCCGGACCAACATAATTGACATCAAATCTTTCCGGAAGGTTAAAGTCAACCTGAATAGTAGGCCCCTGCCAGCCGCGTCCTATAGCATCCTTGACCTTAATATCGATCGCCGGGCCGTAAAACTTCGCCTCGCCCTCCATCCGTGTATACTTTAGCCCTTTTTTATCGAGGGCTAATTTTAAGGAATTTTCTGCATGTTCCCAAACCTCGTCCCGGCCTATATATTTTTCCTTTTCGCCCTTACCCCGCACGCTTAATTCTATCTCATATTCCTTAAACCCGAAACTTGACAACATAAACTGAGCCAGCTCAATCACCCCCAGGATTTCATTTTCTAATTGATCGGGGGTACAAAATATATGGGCATCGTCCTGGGTAAATCCGCGCACGCGCAATAATCCATGTAAGACACCTGACCGCTCATATCGATACACAGTTCCCAATTCCCCCCACCGTAAAGGGAGATCACGGTAACTGTGAAGCTTGGTCTTGTACATAAGCACCGCAAATGGGCAATTCATGGGTTTTAGGATATATTCATGTCCATCAACCTCAATCGGTGAGTACATACTCTCACGGTAAAAATTCCAATGGCCACTGGTCTTCCATAAATTGATCTTTGCAATATGAGGGCTATAAAGAATTTCGTATCCCCTTTTGAAATGCTCTTCCCTCCAAAAATTCTCGATAATGTTTCGTATCCTGGCGCCCTTCGGATGCCAAAAGGTTAGACCAGCTCCCCCTTCTTCGTGGAAACTGAAAAGGTCTAAATCTCTTCCGATTTTCCGATGGTCACGCTTTTCTGCCTCTTCTAAGAATTTTAGATATTTATCAAGCTCTGCCTGGGTAAAAAACGCTGTCCCATAAATGCGCTGTAACATGGGATTCGTTTCTTTCCCACGCCAGTAAGCACCAGCTACGCTGAGGAGTTTGAATGCCTTAACTTTGCTTGACCTCTGAATATGAGGACCGCGGCACAAGTCCACAAAATCCCCTTGTGTGTAAAAAGATACTGTGTCATCCTCAATATCCTTAATAAGTTCAACCTTAAAAGGTTGACCAAGTGCTTCCATCTTCTGAATGGCAACATCGCGAGGTAATTCCATTCTTTTAAAGGGAATGTCCTCGCGGATAATTTTTGCCATTTCTTCTTCAATCTTCCTGAGATCGTCTTCAGATAGGCTGTGATGGAGGCCGAAATCGTAATAAAATCCATTTTCAATGGTAGGACCTATACCGAGTTTCACACCGGGAAAAAGTCGGCTGACCGCTTGTGCCATAATGTGGGCTGTGCTGTGACGAAGGATTTCTAAACCTTCTTCCGTATCTTCAGTAATTACCGATAAGGAAATATCTTCTTTTATAGGGTAACTAAGGTCTACGAGGACGCCACCGGCCTTTCCCGCTAACGCCCTTTCGCCCAGGCGGGTACCTATATTGCTGGCGACTTCACCAATGGTTATATTGTCTTTGTACTCCTTTTTTGTCCCGTCAGGTAATGTGATCTTAACCATGATTCTAATATTGAATTCAAATTTCGAAAGATGCGCTTAACCAATCAATGGTGGGCGATACTGGGCTCGAACCAGTGACCTCTTGCTTGTCGAGCAAGCGCTCTAGCCAGCTGAGCTAATCGCCCTAAGTATTTAACTCCCGACAATGACACGCATCTCCCGAAATCTTTAAGAATATCATACTTAGGCTAAATCATATTATCAGATAGATTTTTTCTTGTCAAGGAAAAACGGTTTTAAAACTTTTACAGAATTTTTAAAAAAGTATTTAAAAACAATTTATGCTTTGTTATGATTAGCATATTATAATTTGTTATGAATATTAGCATATTATAATTAGCATGCCCAATTTAGCATGCTAAATTTAAAATTGCTAAAAGCCATTGTAAGGTGCGTCCTACGCACCAAAACACTCCAATATATGGATGGAGTGTAGGACGCACCTTACAATGGCTACGTTGAAAAAGTCACAGAAGGCCTAATTTACGAAAACGAACTCAATTATTTTCCATGTCTGCTATACATGTCTACTATAATAGATAAAATCAACGAGTTGAAGAAAAAAAGGAATGCCGTGATCCTTGCACACAACTATCAAAGAGGAGATGTGCAGGATATTGCAGACTTTACGGGCGATTCGTTAGGACTTTCCCAGAATGCCGCAAAGACAAAGGCCGACATAATTGTATTCTGCGGTGTACACTTTATGGCAGAGACGGCTTCTATCCTCTGCCCCGATAAAATGGTACTACTACCCGACGAGCATGCGGGTTGTCCCATGGCCAACATGATCACCCTGAGAGAACTCAGGATAAAGAAGAAGGAACACCCCAACGCTAAAGTAGTTTGTTACGTAAATAGCACGGCTGCTATAAAGGCAGAGAGTGACATATGTTGCACTTCTTCCAACGCAATGAAAATTGTGTCGTCCATTCCCAAAGACCAGGAGATCCTCTTTGTACCAGACAAGAGCCTCGGGGGCTATGTATCGTCCAAACTGAATCGACCTATGATACTGTGGGAAGGATACTGCCCTACCCATCACAGGATATTGGCGGAACATATTATTAAATTAAAGGCAGAGCATCCGAACGCCAAGGTCGTTGTCCACCCTGAATGCACGCCGGATGTGATAGCACTGGCAGACCATGTTGCCAGTACTACTGGCATTGCTAAATATTGTAAAGAAACGGATGCCAGGGAATTTATCATTGGCACAGAGACGGGTATTCTCCATCGCTTAAAAAAAGAGAATCCGCAAAAAACTTTTTATGTCATTACACAACTTGCTGATTGTTCCAATATGAAGCTTATCAATCTGGAAAAGGTATTGTGGTCCTTGGAGGACCTCGTTTACCAAATAAAAGTACCCGATGATATTGCAGTAAAGGCACGGGTAGCAATCCAAAAAATGCTCGATTTGTCGTAATAATTCACCGCAGAGACTCAAAGGACGCAAAGAAAAGTCTATGGGTACAGAAGAAAAACTTAAAAAATTAAGAGATACTATAAAAGCCTTAGAAAGTGTTGTGGTGGCATTTTCAGGGGGTGTTGATAGCTCCCTCGTGGCAAAGGTTTGTTATGATGTACTTGGGGACAGAGCCCTTGCAGTGACTGCACGGTCAGAGACGTATCCCGATTATGAATACGAAGAGGCAAAGAAGATTGCTAAGGAAATTGGCATATCCCATATGACCATCGATACCAGCGAACTGGGCATCGAGGGATTTGCCCAAAATCCTCCCAACCGATGCTATTTCTGCAAATCGGAACTCTTTGGAAAACTCAAAGAAATTGCCAGGGAAAAGGGTTATAAAAACGTTGCAGATGGTGCAAATCTTGACGATGTAGGTGAGTATAGACCCGGACTCGATGCAGCGAAAGAACTTGACGTACGGAGCCCTTTAAAAGAAAGTGGATTGAGGAAATCAGACATACGTGAGATATCGAAATACCTCAAACTTTCCAACTGGGATAAACCTTCTTATGCATGTATGTCCTCCCGGTTTCCCTATGGAAATTCAATTACCGAGGAGAAATTGGCCATCGTTTACGCAGCGGAAAATTACCTGAGGAGTATTGGACTGCGACAATTCCGTGTCAGACACCACGACACCATTGCGCGCATTGAGGTGTTACCAGAAGATATTCCTGCACTTTTGCAGGATGGCAGGCGCAAAGACCTTGTCAAGAAATTTAAGGAAATCGGTTACAAATACGTCACGATCGATATGGAAGGCTATCGGAGCGGCAGTATGAATGAGGCGCTTCCCACAGCAAAATAACAAAAAAGGGTAATATTCTTTTCAAATATTACCCTTTTCAAATCAGAAAAGAAAAAGAGCACTTTATTATTGCAATATTACTGTGTCAGTTCCAATTGTACTGGAGGTGCGATCACCTGCAGTAGTATTTTCCCATATATTATCATAACCAACGGTGCTCGTATAGTAACCGCATGTTGCAGTACCTTTCCATTCAACGTGACCGTCAATATAGAGCACATTTTGTCCTTTTTTGTTGTGGTTGTTGGAAAGCCAGGCAGAAGTATCAGTCCCTAGCCTATCCGCAGCTATAGCCACACCTGGATCATCTGCCGCAGTGTGGTTATCATCGTAACCATAACTGCATGTGTTTGCTGTAAAAGTTGTATTGTCTGTTGTCAACTCCAAAACACTCGTTTCAGAAACACCACTATCACTTGGGCATCTGAAGACTTTTCTATCAGTAATGTACGCATCAAAAAGTTTTCCCAGAGATTGCAATTCCTCCGATGCATTGGAGCTGCCACTCGTCGTCGGGAATGCTTCGCTGTTATCATTGGCATACATGTTAAGGGCCAAACCGATCTGTTTCAGGTTAGAGGCACATTGCGTCCTGCGTGCTGATTCACGCGCCCTCCCCAATGTGGGTAAAAGAATGCCTGCTAATATACCGATAATAGCAATTACAACCAGCAACTCTATCAGTGTAAAACCTGCACTTCCCCTTTTCTTCTTCATAACTAAATCCTCCTTAAAATGGTTAATTATCCTTTACAACTTTATAATTTACTTTTTTCGATTACCTCCTTTTGGACAATACGTATATAATTCCATTGATTTATAATTTACGGTATTTTTGCAATATATCAAATTTAAATATTATATAAAAAATACGTTATGACAAAGATATTTTCGAAAAAAGACTAAATTTTGGATTAAATTAATTTCGTTATATACCCTAATACTAAATGTCCAGATTCAGTTCAAGATAAAACATTTTTCGGAATTCATTTGCGTAAGCAAAAACTTACTATTCTTTTATATTTATCGGAATAATTAAAAAATAGTTTAGCAGAAATCCGATTTGAATTGTTCATTACCAGGACACAAATACACAAAAGTGATTAAAAACTTGCCAGGATAAACAAAAAACGGTAATATAAAACACTATGAAAGAAGCCATGTTTTTTGAAAAACTTGGAGATAGCAAGGTAAAGTGCTTTCTTTGCCGTCATCACTGTGTCATCGATAATGGTAAAAAGGGCATTTGCCGGGTCAGGGAAAATCACGGTGGTACGCTCTACTCCCTTGTTTATAGAAAACTCATTTCTGAGAATATCGACCCTATTGAAAAGAAACCCCTTTTCCATTTTTATCCGGGTAGTACCGCATTTTCCGTGGCAACGGTGGGATGTAACTTTAGATGCCTGAACTGTCAGAACTATGAGATCTCACAACTACCAAAGGATCACGATCAGATCGTGGGCAGAGACGTCGCACCAGAACAGATCGTTGAGGATGCCCTGGGTCATCACTGCAAGAGCATTGCCTATACCTATACGGAACCAACCATTTTCTTTGAATACGCATATGAAATCGCAAAAATGGCCACCGAGAAAGCCATTAAAAATATATTTGTAACAAATGGATATACAACACGTGAAGCCCTTGCAACAATAAAGCCGTATCTTCACGCCGCCAACGTGGATTTGAAGAGTTTTTCTGATCAAACTTATAAAAAACTCTGTGGTGCACGGCTGGAACACGTACTCGATTGCATCCGTTCTTACAAAGAGATGGGCATCTGGATAGAAATTACCACATTGATCATTCCGGAAATTAACGATACGGACTCTGAATTGAGGCAGATTGCAGAATTTATAAAGAGTGTTGGTCCTGAAATTCCCTGGCATGTGAGCCGCTTTTACCCAAGGTACAGGCTGATAGAAAAACCGCCAACTCCAGTGGACACGCTTAGGATGGCCAGAGAAATTGGCCTTGAGGTGGGGCTACGCTATGTTTATGAAGGTAACGTACCCGGCGAAGGTGGTGAAAATACCTATTGCTATACATGCAAAAAAATCCTTATCAAGAGATATGGATATCAGATCATTGAAAACAACATCGTCAATTTACGATGTCCTGCGTGTAATACAACGATTGACGGTATTGGCATGTAATACAAAGTTAAGAGGAGTTCGTATGATTATATTAAAAAAAATACTATGTCCTATAGATCACTCCGAATGTTCGTATCTCGCCTTGAAGTATGCTATTTCTCTAGCATTAAAAGACGAGGCCAAATTATATCTCATGCACGTAATAGACACTCGTTTGTACGATACGGAAATATACAAATTCAGCCCTTTTAAAATCAATGAGGTCGATATGTTTAAAATCCGTGAGGATTTGCTGAAAAGTCTGCCAGAAGGCACAACAGATGTCTTAGATGTAGAAACGATTGTGGTAAAGGGGGTGCCGTTTTATGAGATTGTTAATGCCGCAACAGAAATTGGTGCAGATATTGTAGTGATTGGTACCCATGGGAGAACAGGACTTTCTCACGTTGTAATGGGCAGCGTAGCGGAAAAGGTGGTGAGAAAAGCCCCATGTCCTGTACTTACAGTCAGAATCCCACCTCCCCTTCCAGGTAAGGATTAAATTCGTGAGTTGGTGATTATTGGTCCAAAAAATAAGCCATTGCAATGTACATGTACATTGCAATGGCTCTTTTTACAAAGGGGTCCTTGGGAGAAATCTTCCTTTGTATATATTTATCGTACCGAATATTTTCCCATATGCCTATCGTGTAATTCACCAATCTTCGACTTATTCCAGTTAGACACCCTGCTATAATATCCTACAATACGGGTAACTCCGTAGAGACGGGTGGTGATTCCCGTTTCAAGGGCGTGGATAACCGATTTTAAATCTTGCCTGATCACCGAATCCACATCTATGACATATGCACACTCTAATTTGTGGTTAATAATTTTTAGACAATCCTCTTTGGGTGTATTTCCTGGGATGTCACCATCTATCTCTAAAAACTCATGTCCTTCAATTGCTGCATCAAAGGCATTCAACTTTTCTTCGATAAACAACTGGATGTCTTCCTCGCTGCCAATCCTCTCCCCTACCATGGGATCTTCCAATATTGCTGTTGTCATTTCTCCGTATCTCCTTTATGTATTTGTAATAATTCCTTTACGTCTTAACGATACTAATTTCTTATAAGTACCTTCGTTTTGCACTATAGCGCCCTGTCAGTTATTGAAATCTTCTTTATTCTTAAAAGTTCGTTTTTTCGATCACCTCCCTCCATTTCCTTTTAAGACCTTCAGCATCTTCATTACCATATGTTGTACATCAGACGGTTGTATATCTATACCATAAAAAAAAACTTTGTCAAGAATAAAACACAATATTTTGTATTTATTTTAAAAATGAGTACAACATATTGGTGTTTAACTGCCTTTTTTATAAAGACTTACGATTTCGGTAAATATCTGCAATTAATCAACCTGTTGTATGCAGAAAGTGTTATGACTTTCAATAAATTTTTATTGAAAGACATTCCTGTACTTAGTAGAATCCAGCATTGTGAAAAAGGCAGCTATATTTGATATTGACGGTACAATAATAAAGGGCATCTCTTCGGAACGGGTATTTTTCCGTTTTCTTATTGAAAAAGGAATCATTACTTCCAGAGATTTGTTACGATTTGCAAACATGGTTTTGAATAACCTTTTGCGTTTCAAAGGGTTATATATCAGGAAAAACAAATATTATCTGAAGAACAAAGAATATGAAAGGATCATTTCAGATATAAATGAATGTTTTAAAAAACGGATTTCTCCGCATATTTCATCAGTAGCTTTAGAAGAAATAAACAGGTTAAAAGATGCCGGGTATATGATTATATTGTTATCGGGGACATTGAGTCCTTTTGTAGAGTGTTTCAAGAGATACTGTAATGCCGATATAGGTGTGGGGACCAGGCTTGCTGTTGATGAAGGTATAATTACAGGTGAAATAGATGGTATACATTCCTACAGTGGTGGAAAAGCAAAGATTGTAAATCGCCTGGCTGCTGAGCATAACATTGACCTCTCAGCTTCTTATGCCTATGCTAATCAATATGTGGATGTAAAATTTATGCGTATGGTGGGGTATCCCGTAGCGGTCAACGCGAGTCCCATGCTTCGGGTGTATGCAAAGTTTAATCGTTGGAAGATTGTAGAATTTTGAGAGGAAGGGTACATGGATATTTATGAAATCATGAAGAAGAGACGAAGCGTTCGTTCTTACAAATCAGAACCCGTTGAAGGGGAAAAGTTAAAGCGGATATTAGAGGCTGCACTATTTGCCCCCAGTGCTGCCAACAGGCAACCCGTCTGTTTTTTCGTTATTAAAGATGAAAAAATAAAGCGACAATTAAAAAAGGCCTATGACGAAGAATGGTTTTATACGGCACCGGTAATTATCTGTGCCTGCAGTATTCCAGAAAAGGCTTGGAAACGAGGCGATGGAAAAAACTATGCAGATATTGACGCCGCAATTGCGATGGATCACCTCATCCTTGCCGCAACGGTTGAGGGATTGGCTACGTGCTGGGTTGCTGCGTTTAAAGTACCACTCGTAAAATCCATACTAAAACTGCCTCCGGGAATTGAGCCTGTGGCGTTGACGCCGGTTGGATACCCGTTACATATTCCGGAACCGACCTATCGCAAACCCCTGGAGGAAATGGTTCATACCATCTAACGGGCAACGGGTGTCCTTAACCGTTCCCGTAATTCTTCGGCATTTTGAATGACCATTTCCTGACGTTCTTGTTTGGATAATGGCTTTAAAGGGTCTAACTGATAGGTGAGGTAATGCTCGTCCTTCAGTTTCATGGGCAACACGATTTCAGAAAAAAAATCTAACGGTAAAATTTGATAGAAAGGCGGTTTGATCTTTTCGTAGACGATCTTTCTTTCATACAGAAGCCTGCCCTCTGTATCAACCTTTTCTAAAGTGATCTTTCGTGTTCCGTAGTAGGTAAAAGTTGTTGTTACAGGTGTCTCACCGATCGGCTCGTCATCCAGATAGACCATGGCACCAGGGGGTTCAGAATCAATCGTGAGAGATCGCAAAACACATCCGCATAGTGTAATACAACAGAGTAAAAACATCGCAACAAACACAATAACCAGTTTGGAAAATTGTCTATACATAGTTGTTATTAAAAATTTTGGGTCTTCTAAGTTTTGTGTGGGTAAATTTTCATAATTCTGGTAAGAATGACGATAGTATTTTAAG
>JBKBTA010000075.1:0-12944 GCA_046291035.1 Candidatus Brocadia sp. | reverse complement strand
ACTTAAGCGGACAAATGGGCTGGTTACTAAAAAACTTACAAAAAAGAAGTTTTTACAGAGTAATACTATAATAACTATAATAACCGTGCAGGAGGTATTTTTCAGGTGAACATAATTACGAAAAAATCTATTCCATCTTTCCACATTTTTTTGTATATAATACTTTTTTTCGTTCTTATCGGCAACACTTTATCTTCATTGTTCGCAAATAATCAGGACAAGCTATTTTGGGATAAGAAATACGAAAAGGAGATTTATATCTTTGGTAAAGAACCGGTTGAATTCCTGAAGGAACACATTGATATCCTTCCAAGGGGAAAGGCGCTGGATGTCGCCATGGGTGAAGGACGCAATGCCGTATTCATGGCAAAAAACGGGTTTGAGGTGGATGGCTGTGACATTTCAGAAATAGCAGTCAAAAAAGCCGAGGCACTGGCGAAGGAACATAATGTCACGATCCGTGCCTTTGTCGCTGATTTAGAGACTTACCAATTGCCCAAAGATACCTACGACGTGATAGCGTGCTTTTATTATCTGCAACGCGACCTCATCCCCCAGATGAAAGAGGCGCTAAAACCGGGAGGAATGATTATTTACGAAACCTATACCATAGAAAATTGGGAACGAGGGTTCGAAGGCCCTAAAAATAAGGAGTATTTATTGAAACCGAATGAACTTTTAGACCTTTTCAAAGACCTGAAAATTATTTATTACCGGGAACTTATTTTAAACAATAAAAAGGCCGTTGCGAGCCTGATTGCAAAGAAATAAAATATATGTCGCTATTACAAGACGTTACAGACAAACAACGCGAGGCTATTACCCACATCGAAGGTCCTCTTTTGGTCGTGGCCGGGGCTGGCAGCGGGAAAACACGGGTAATTACGCGCCGTATCGGCTATTTGATGTCGCAGGGGGTAAATCCTCACAACATCCTGGCTATTACCTTTACCAACAAGGCAGCCGACGAGATGTGCGAGCGGGTAAAACAGTTTTCTTCCCATAAAGGGCTCTGGGTCTCCACATTTCATAAAATGTGTTCACGAATTCTGAGAAGCTCTATCGATCGACTGGGCTATTCAAGGGATTTTAGTATTTACGACACGACTGACCAGCTGAACCGCATCAAGTCCATTATGGCCGATCTCCAGATGGACACCACGCAGTGGAAACCCCGCAACATTGTAAGCGCCATCAGCAATGCCAAAAATAGACTCATTGATCCGGAAACCTTTGCTGCAAAGACGTCAGGCTATTTCAATTACCATGTTGCCCGGATTTATAAAAAATATCAATCCCTTCTGAAAGCCAATAATGCCCTGGATTTTGATGATCTCCTGCTAAAAACCATAGAACTATTCAAGCACCATCCCGATATTTTAGAAATGTATCAGGATAAATTCAGGTTTATCCTCATCGACGAATATCAGGACACCAATTACTCCCAGTATACCATTACGCGGCTCCTGGCAAGCAGATACAGAAATATCTGCGTGACGGGAGATCCCGATCAGTCTATCTATGGCTGGCGTGGGGCTGATATCCGGAATATTATGGATTTTGAGAAGGATTATCCCGATGCCAGGGTGGTGCTGCTGGAACAAAATTACCGCTCTACAAAACATATCCTCCATGCAGCTTCCAGTATCATTCAACAGAACAAATACCGAAAACAGAAGAGCCTGTGGACGGAAAATATCCTGGGAGAAAAGATCAGGGTTGTTTCCTGTGAAGATGAGCGCGGAGAAGCTGACGAAGTTGCAAGATTAATAAAGGAACTCCGCGATAAGGGTGTCAAATATTCGGATATTGCATTATTTTACCGAACCAATGCACAATCCCGCGTACTGGAAATTTCTTTAAGAAACTCCGGAATCCCTTATACGATTATTGGGGGTATTGAATTTTATCAAAGGAAGGAGATAAAAGACATCCTCTCCTATCTGAGATTGTGTATCAATCCACATGACGATATTGCTCTGGAACGAACCATCAATACACCCACACGTGGCATAGGAAATACCACCGTGAAAAAACTGAAAGACTGGGCTGCTGCACACGGCGCAGGTCTTTTTCATGCCATACAACAGGTCGACTCAATACCTGAAATTACTGGCAAATCGGCCTTATCAATCAAGAGGTTTTCAGAACTTATCTCCGATTTGCAACAACTGCCCAGATCACCGGTAGAAGACGTTATTAAACGGGTGATAGAAAAGACACACTATTTCGCATTCCTCCGTGAATCCGGGGAAAAGGAATCGAAGGACCGTGTTGCCAACGTGGAAGAACTGGTCAATGCCGCTCATGAATACGACATAAACTATGGAGAGGGTGACTTACAGGGGTTTTTAGAGGAGGTGGCGCTCGTTTCTGACGTGGATGAACTGGAAGACGCTGCTGAAGCGGTAACACTCATGACACTCCACACGGCCAAAGGATTGGAATTCCCCGTTGTCTTTCTTACCGGCATGGAGGAGGGGTTGTTGCCCCATTCTGAACCAAACGCCGTGGATGAGGAAATTGAAGAGGAACGTAGGCTTTGTTATGTAGGCATCACACGGGCAATGAAGGAACTCTTCCTTACCCATGCCAAACGCAGGATGCGATACGGACAGATGGACGTATGCAGGCCATCCCGGTTTTTAGATGAGATACCGGGCGAAATTTTAGATAAAATTGACAGAACAAATCATGATTATTCTTATAACACGTACTATACGAAGAACACGTACTATACGAAGAACTTTCCCCGGTCAATGACCAGAGAGCAGACATCGCATCAAACATCATCTGACCGTGATTTCGATAGAGATGCCGATGATTCTGCAAGCATCGCAACTGGTGGAAATCCCATGTCATTTTCGGGTGGGGAAGTGGTCAGACACCCCCTTTTTGGCATTGGAAGGATACTCGAAGTCTCCGGCAGCAATGAAAAGGCAAGTGTCAAAGTCAATTTTAATGTTGGCGGAATTAAGCATCTGATGCTGGCATATGCAAAATTAGAGAAAGTAAGATGACCTAAACAGATAAACAATGCAAAGTTTTGCTTGTTCCCAAACAAAGCTTGAGAACGAGTTATCGTGCCACTCTGAAAATAGACTGCCGAACCTTTGCTCTCCTGAATCATGTCTGAAAACAGGCTATGTCAGAGAAAATACATTATTGATTGCAAGGAATAACCATTATTACTGGCAAACAGAAAACAAGAAATTGTGGACAATGACGCTATTAAAATGGTTGGATTAAAAGAAGAAGGAGATATAATACAGACAATTTTAAACCTTTCGGAATTAACTTTTTACTCTAAGCAGGAAGATTTTTATGACAAAAAAAGTATATATGGACAATGCATCGGGCACCCCCACGCACCCGAAGGTAGTAGAGGCTATAATGCCATTTTTAAAAGAGGGTTTTGGCAATCCGTCTAATTTGCATCAATTCGGAAGGGTTACCAGTGATGCCATACAGACGGCAAGAGGACAGGTGGCAAGTCTTATTCATGCAAAACCTAGTGAAATCATATTTACATCAAGCGGCACCGAAGCCAATAATTTCGCTTTAAAAGGGATACTTGCGGCGCATAAAAAGAAGGGAAACCATATTATCACTTCGCAAATTGAACATTTTTCGGTACTCAATCCGTTAAAATCATTGGGAAAATCAGGGTATGAAGTTACTTGTTTACCGGTTGACAAATTTGGAATGGTGAATCCAGATGACGTTAAAAAAGCCATTAAACCCACGACGACAATGGTATCTATTATGTATGCGAATGGAGAGATTGGGACCATTGAGCCGATTAAAGAGATCGGGACGATTACAAGGGAGAAAGGGGTCTATTTCCATACGGATGCCGTTGCTGCGGCGGGGACTATACCCATCGATGTTACAGATGCCCACGTGGACGCCTTAAGCATGTCAGCCAATCAATTCTACGGTCCGACCGGGGTTGGAGCACTTTATTTACGGGAAGGTGTAAGGATACTTCCTTTTATAGAGGGCGGCGTGCAGGAAGGTGGACGCCGGGCGGGGACGGAAAATATCATCGGCATTGTAGGGATGGGCAAGGCGGCTGAACTGGCAAAGGCAGAAATGACCCAGCGTATGAATACGGTTCAAAACTTGAGAAACCAGTTAAGGGATGGTATAGTAAAAAATATAAATCACGTGTATATCAATGGACATCCAACGAACCGTCTCCCAGGGAACCTCAGTTTGTGCATAGAGTATATTGAAGGCGAATCGGTTTTGTTATTCCTGGATATGCAAGGAATAGCCATCTCCAGCGGTTCTGCATGTACCTCACGGTCGCTGAAGGTATCTCACGTCATTATGGCCACGGGTGTTGATCCTGCACTTGCACAAGGAACGGTGTTGTTCAGTTTGGGAATTGACAATTCGGAGGATGATGTGAAATACGTCCTGGAAAAACTGCCGCCCATTGTTGACCGTTTGAGGCAGATGTCCCCCTTGTATAGTCAAAAGAAATAAAATCTTCATGATCAAGGGTAATGATGAGGAAGTTTGTTATGACACCTATTACAATAGAGAAAAAAAAATATACCTACGAGGATTACCTGAAAACCCCGGAAGATAAGAGGTATGAACTTATCAATGGAGAATTGCTTTTAACACCATCGCCGATCCCCAATCATCAAAGAGTTTCAGGAAAACTTGAATTTATGGTAAGAAAATTTATAACAGAAAATAACCAGGGAGAAGTATTCTATGCGCCGTGCGATGTTTATCTGGACAATGAAAATGTAATTCAACCAGACATATTGTTTATTTCTAAAGAGAGATTAAATATTGTCGGCGAAAAGAATATTCAGGGTGCGCCAGACCTTGTAATAGAAATAATCTCCGAATATAGTGTTTACAGGGACATGGCGCAGAAGAAGAGGCTTTATGCCAGGTTTGGTGTAAAAGAATACTGGATAGTGATTCCGGAAGAGAAAGAAATAGAAGTCCATATCCTGAAGGATAGTACTTATCAGCTTCATGCTACATATTCTAAAACCGATACCCTTGAGTCACCTTCTCTAAAAGGTTTGAAAATAGAATTAAAAGAGATATTTTGAGATAAGGAGTTTGATATGCAGTACAGCGCAAAAGTTATGGATCATTTCGCAAACCCGCGTAATGTGGGAGAGCTTCCTGATGCCGATGGCGTGGGTGAGGTTGGAAACCCTGCCTGCGGTGATATTATGAAGATGTCCATCAAGGTCAAGGACAACGTCATCGTCGATGTGAAATTCAAGACCTTTGGGTGCGGTGCTGCCATTGCCACCAGTAGCATTTCCACTGAGATGATAAAGGGAAAGACCCTGGACGAGGCCTTAAAACTTACCAACAAGGCGGTGGCAGAGGCATTAGATGGGCTACCCCCTGCCAAGATGCATTGTTCTGTACTTGCCGAAGAGGCCATTGAGGCAGCCATTGACGATTATCTCAAGAAAACGACGGGTAAAGGCCTTGAGAAAAAGAAGGCGCATGCACACGATGAACATCATGGGCATTGAAATCATTCTTGCGTTTTTTAGTAATGTTACTCCACCCCGTGAAAACCACCTCGGATTTCTGACTGGCGGGAGTGCTGTAAAAATTTATACAATTTCAGGATAAGACTTGAATGTATAAAATATCCTGATACACTTCTGAAATTAAAGAAGTATAATAATTGCTGATATGTCCCTTATTATCACTCGCTAATGGCCGAGCAAATAACCGTTAGTTTTGAAAGTGAAGTAATTAAGATAATACACACGGTCTTAAATCGTGGTAATTTACGTGTGCAAAAAACACGGATACTTCATGATGAAGAGTTTGATAATTTTCTAAAAACGGAAAAGGAGCGATCATTTACGGTTGTATGTAATTTCAAGTCGTTTTATCAGGATATAGTCCTTTTCCCTCCGGTAAAAGGAAAATATTATAAAACTGTTATTGAAACAGAGATAAGGAAAAAGGCGGCTGATTTAAAGGATTTTTCATTTTTTTATAAGATACTCGGCGAGAAGTATATAGAAGGAAAGGCAAGAAACGAGGCCTTCGTTTTTGCAGTTGATAACGAAGAACTATTCGGCATTATAAATAAATTCGAAAAACACGGTAAAACAGTCAGTCGCCTTTATCCCAATGCCCTCACGCTTTCCTATTTAGTACAATCCACTGAAAATCTGAGCAATGAACCTGTATTGTGTGTGGCAGCATCAGGTACAGATAAAATATTGTTCTTGATGAAGAAAGGGAACCTCCTTTTCTTAAGGACTATTCACTCGCAAGAAGGCGGCCTCCATGATATTGATATTCAGAATATCAACATGTCCATAAATTATATTCGCCAAACCCTTAGGTTGACGCCATCGCAAATAATTCTTACGGGAATTGTTGATAAAAATGATACCACTAACTTGCTAGTGCCTGTGGCGGATATGAAATATCCTCATTTTATCCTTGCCCCAAATGAGACCCTAAAAGAATTTATTGTGCCCATATCAGCTATCCTGTATGCTGAAAAACAGTCTATGGTTAATCTCTTACCGCAAAGTTACCGGAATATTTATTACCAGAAGAGACTTCTTGCATATTGCACGATAGCTTTTTTATTCTTTTCAGCCATCTCCCTGTGGTATTTAAAAATGAATGTTTCAAATATTTTTCAATTCAGGGACAAGATTAGGTCTCTCAGGGTAGAGATTATGCAGAAAAAATCTACCTATTGCGATGATAATCGTTATCAAAAACTGCAGAAGTTTATGCCTTTAATAAATTTCATGAACGTAGCAAATGCATCACCTGATTTTCAAAAGGCATTAATTACCTTAGAATGTCTTAATATGAAAAATGTGGATGTGCAATCGATCCAGATTGACAGCGAAGGTCAAACTCTGCATCTTCAAATTAAAGGCGGTATTACTGCAAACAACCTTGCGAATATGCAAATGACATATCAGGGGCTTCTTGAGGTGATTAAAAAACGTAAAGAAATTGAATTAATATCCGACAAAATAGATTTAAAAGATAAAAATTTCTCGATAGCAGCAAGATATAGGAGTAATTAGGGATTGACAATAAATAACATGAGCAACTCTGTGTTGTTGTGCTATCAGGGCTAAAGCCCCAGTATGGCGTGTACCCACTAACCCCAGCCTTAAGGCTGGGGTTAGGGCATGTACTGCGCCAGTCGAAGTGACGATCTTATCTGATAACCCCAGCCTTAAGGCTGGGGTTAATTGAGTACGAATATATGCCGTTTGAAAAAAAACAGATACCATTTCTTGCATTGCCTTTTGTTGTAATTTTTTTTTCAATAATTATCTCGTCATTGATGAAGTTCAAGCCCGTTCTTTCTCCAATAGAGCGTAAACTTTCGAGGTTTACTTATGAAAAACTCCAACTGTTCGATAACCAACAACTTCAGGCAACGAAACTTAAGAGTCCTGTAAAAATGCCCGATCCTTCTCAAAAGGATATTTTGCGAGTACCAATTTCCGGGGCGGTACTCCATAATGAGATAGACGCAAAAAGAATATCCCTTATTCTTATAAGTGATGGCCTAAAAATAGCAATAATAGATGGCACAGTGGTAAATGAAGGTGACGTAATAAACGATTGTAGGATCGTAAAAATAGAAAAAGATAAAATATTATTAAAAGATCGGGCAGGAGAGGAATGGATAAAAATAGAGTAGTTGATAAATGGATATTGCCGACTGATACCCTGGATAATGTTGCTGGTGATAGACGTCGAATAAAAAGCCGTTTGCTATGCGCAGTTTCATGTCTGCCCTTTCTCATTCTATTATCGTCCTGCTCATACATGGACATAAAGAGAGAGGTTCAGATACCGGAAGAATATAGGGAGGTAAAAGCAGAACAACCCCCTTCAGAGTTAAAGATACCCGAATTCACGCCAATTACCGAAGATATTTCACCCCTGAAAGTAAGGATAGTTGATATTGTGGCAAGAAATACTCCGATGAGGGATGTGCTTCATGTAATTGCTGAGGCAACAGGCCTTAACCTCGTTATGGATAAATGGGTAAATCCTGAAATACCTATAACCCTTACCTTAAAAAACATAAGCGCTGAGGATGCGCTGAATATTGTTTTTTCCTCGGTAGATTACTTTTACGCAGTTAAGGACAATATACTCTTTGTGAAAACGGTGGATAGCAGGATATTCGAACTTGGGCATCCGGCGATTGTGCAAAATTATGAGATTGCTGTGGGCGGCGATATCCTCGGCGGGGCGCTCGGCGGTACAACGGGAGAAACAGGCGGCGGGAGCAATATCAGGGGAAATGTCATACAGAATGCAAAAAGTGACACCGTGGCATTTAACTTCTGGGAAGCGGTAGAAAATTCCATTGTGAGTATCCTTGGAATTACAGGAGAACAGACAACTGGAACGGCAGGATCAACAATCCTGCAAAGAGTCAATGTAAATAGACTAACAGGGACGATTGTAGTAACTGCAACAAAGAGGAATATGGAGCGAGTAGAGGAATATCTGAATACAGTTAACAGGTTCATTAATAGGCAGGTTCTTGTTGAGGCAAAAATCATAGAAGTTCAGCTCTCGGATAGTTTAAAATTTGGAATTGACTGGAGCTTTGTGACCCGTATTTTAGGCAGTACCGTGAACTTTTCTACTACGAATTTTGCCGATATTTCTACTCCGGGTCCGGTTTTCAGCATGGACGCTTCTAAAGGAGATAATTTTAGTGCATTATTAAATGCCCTGAAACAGCAAGGTGAGTTAAGGACTTTATCCAACCCGCGTGTGAATATCATGAATGGGCAGACATCCCTTTTAAGCGTTGGGAGAAACGTTACTTTTGTCTCAAAGGTAGAAACAACTACGTTTAGTACGGGTACTTTGCCAACAACTACATTTACAGTTACCACGAGCAGCGTACTTTCCGGGATTATCATAGGTATTGTTCCCTATATCAATGAAATTGGTGAAATATCTTTAACAATAACCCCTATAGTATCTGATCTTGCCAAACTTGAGGACAAAAAGATTGGGCAATCGGGCGAGAACCAGATACAGATATCGCTTCCAACAGTTGACCTGAGAGAATTAAGCACCACCGTAAAGGTCAGGGATGGACAACTCATAGTAATTGGAGGGCTGATAAAGAAGGATGAAAATCTTGAAAAAAATAAGGTCCCACTCCTGGGCGATATTCCTTATCTGGGCGAATTATTTATCAAGCGCGAAAAAGAGGAAAGCAAAACGGAACTCGTTGTTGTTCTGCAACCACTATTAGTTTCAAAATAATATATGGCTAAAATCAAACTCGGTGAACTATTAATAGCAAAAGGACTTATCAGCGAGAAGCAGCTCAGTTTTGCCATAAATCAGCAGAAGGTTACAGGCGACCTGCTTGGCGATACTATTGTAAAGCTGGGATTTATAGAATCATATGAGATGAAACAGGTACTGGCAGAACAAGACGGCTTGGAATTTGTAGACCTTAACGAATACACCATTCCAGAAGACGCGCTGAAAGCAATACCGAAGAACATAGCAGTAAGCGCTGAATTTATTCCTCTTGATATAGAAGACGGAAAATTGAGTATTGGAATCATAAATCCAAATAACATTCATGCGATTGATGCGGTTACAAAGATAACAAAAAAACATCCAGATGTATACATGGTTGATCGTGATATTTTCCTTGATGTACTGGAAAAGACGTTCTATTTTTTAGAAAACCCTACCCAGCAACGCATAGAAAATATAATAAAAGAGATCGGAACTACAGGCGCTGCGACAGGAAATGTTGTGGCATCACTCATAGACCTGATAATTCATGATGGTATCAGGAGAAAAGCCTCTGACATTCATATTAACTCAACGGCAGAAATCGTTTATGTGTTTTACCGGATTGACGGTGTGTTACAGCATGGCCATTGTATTCCAATGACAGTCCAAAAAGGGATTATATCAAGAATTAAGATATTATCACAGATTGATATAGCAGAACAGAGGTTGCCGCAAGATGGCTCTTTTTCATTCTCTTTTTTAAACAAAACCTATGATATCCGTGTCTCTACAGTTCCAACTATCTATGGAGAAAATGTTGTGATGAGGATACTTTCAGGTTCAGGGCGGTTGTTACGGCTGGAAAAACTGGGCTTTAATAGTGAAAACACACAAAAGATAAAAACGTTATTTTCCAAACCATACGGGATAATTTTAATTACTGGTCCTACAGGAAGTGGCAAAACGACAACCCTGTATTCTGCTTTAAGGGAAATAGACATTATCGAGAGAAATGTCCTAACCGTCGAAAACCCAGTTGAATATAAAATCAGCCTGATTAAGCAAACTCAGGTTAACGAAAAAATAGGATATGGTTTTGCCCTTGCGATCAGAAACTTTATGAGGCAGGACCCTGACGTAATCCTTCTCGGAGAAATAAGAGACGAAGAGACTGCAAAAGTTGCGATACGGGCATCCATCACAGGTCACCTTGTACTTTCTACCCTCCATTCGAACGATGCAATAACCGCAATCCCCCGGCTTATTGATCTAGGTGTTGACCGCTTTCAGATATCTTCATCCCTCCTGGCTGTAATATCACAAAGGCTTGTGAGAAAAATATGTAAATATTGCAAGGTGAAACATGAACTGGATAACGATACGATCCTCAATTTTAAAGAATATGGAAGTCTTTTAACGAATGCTTATAGGGGAAAGGGTTGTCGCAAATGTAACGGAACTGGGTACGCGGGAAGGACCGTTATCGGTGAAATTTTAATAGTAGATGACGAAATAAGGGAATTGATATACTCAAATGCTTCTATTAATGCAATAAAGCAGGCTGCCATAAGGAAAGGTATGCACCCGTTAATGGAAGAGTCCGTCAGAAAGATTGCGGAAGGGATAACAACAGTAGAAGAAGTTATGAGGGTGATAGGATAACTAACCCCGGGATTAATGGCCTGTACTGAGCCTGTCGAAGCGAGGTCTTATCTGATAACCCCAGCCTTAAGGCCGGGGTTAGTGATGGTCTCATTGGAATTGGGCTTCAGCCCTGACAACGCCTGATCTTCAAAGTGTCGGATAAGTAAGGAAGTCCATTGGACCTTCTCTACAAGTTCGGATTATTTATGTCGACCCCTTAAGAGAAAGATAGATATGCATTATTATTCATACAAGGCTATAAATGCAGATGGTATTCTAATAGATGATATCGTAGAGGGAGAAGATATTAGCTCTGTCTATGAATACCTTTCCACAAGGGGACTTTATATACTCAATGTTAAAAAGACAAGCCGGGTATTCCACAATCTCCAGAAAGGATATGAATCACGGAAGTTAAGGAGACATGATTTCATAGAGTTTACCAATAATCTTTCTGTTATGTTAAGGGCGGGCATACCGCTTTTCACTGCACTTGGTGATATAATGACTTCGATAGAAAACAAATATTTCCAAAAAATTATTGCTGATATTTTATATCAGGTAGAAATGGGGATAGGTTTTTCAGACGCTATCGAATCGCACAAAAATGTGTTTCCCGACGTCCTTATTAAATTGGTAAAGGTAGGAGAAGAAACAGGGCATCTTGAAAAGAGCCTGTCTGATGCAGCAGACCACCTCCAGAAGATAGAGGATTTATCCCAGTCAGTCAAAAGAGCGCTTATGTATCCTGTATTTGCGATTGCAACAACTACCGGTGCGTTGATCTTCTGGCTTGCTTTTGTGCTGCCAAAGATGGTGGTCACCATGAAGGAAATGGGTGTAAAACTGCCTCTTTTAACGAAAATAATAATCCATGTAAGCGACTTCACAAAGGCATACTGGTATCTTATACCAATTTGTCCTTTTTTCATTTTCGTTTTATTGAAAATTCTAAAAAGATTGGAAAAAATAATATATTATCTGGATCTACTCAAGATCAAATTCCCCATAATAAAACTCATAGTTTATAACAAACTTCTTGCGCTTTTTTCAGAACAGTTAAGAATTTTAATAATGGCCGGTCTCACCATTGATAGAGCCTTTGATATAGTCTCAGATGTTATTGGTAATGAGGTCTTTAGAAAGGCAATCCTAAAGTCAAAAGACAGCATAATAACGGGAAGCAAGCTATCATCTGCCCTGAGAGAACACAAGTTGTTTCCATTCTTATTACTGAGAATGATTGATATTGGTGAAACAAGCGGTAACCTCGATAAACAGTTCGCTTTCCTTTCAGACCATTACCTAAAAAAGATGGATGACATATCACAGAAGATAGGTAAAATGACGGAACCTATTGTCCTTATATTCATAGGTATTATATTCGCCATAATTATTGCGGGTTTAATGCTTCCTCTTTACGACCTTATAACAAAACTTGGCATTGGCTAATGGGTACTGACTTTTTAGAATTTTTTAGTCTTGCAGAAAACCCTTTCAGAGTTACGCCGGATCCATTTTACTTCTATCCGTCCAATAATCATAATGAGATCCTTTCCTCTCTTAATTATGCCGTTGAACAAAAGGAAGGTTTTTTCGTTGAAACAGGCGAACCGGGCACCGGGAAGACAACTACCCTGAAGATTTTTATCGAGAAATGGAGGGACAAAGCTGAAATCGCCCTTATTATGACCCCAAGACTTTCCCCTGAAGAATTTTTACTGGCCGTATTGGAAGACCTGAACATTAAATTACAAAATACTACGAATAAGAACGAGCTTTTAAAGACATTCAGGGATTTCTTGATAGAGCATTCAATATCGGGCAAAAGGGTAATAATAATCGTCGATGAAGCGCAAAATCTCCCTGATGCAACCCTTGAGGAGTTACGCCTATTGTCGAATCTTGAAACGGAGAAAGAAAAGCTCCTGCAGATAATCCTGGTAGGCCAGCCAGAATTAAAAAAAAGACTCCTTTCTGAAAACCTGAGACAACTGAACCAGAGGGTAACTGTTAGG
>JBKBTA010000074.1:2640-12958 GCA_046291035.1 Candidatus Brocadia sp. | reverse complement strand
CACCAATTGTTTTCCGCCATCAGCGTCCAGATCAGCTAATTGCAACTGACCGCCCAAACCCGCAAAAGAGGGCTTTGGGGTTACCAATTTAGCCTGTTCAAATTGCCCATCACCCAGATTGTGCTTATAATACCAGCCATTAGCCTGTTCGGTAAGTATTCCGGAGAGTCCCTCGTTAAATAAATCAGTGAATTGATAGAACGGTTCATCCAATCCGGCAGGGGCATGAACTAATGCATCCGGTGAAATGGTTTTAACATCTTTGTTCCAATCGTGTTTTTGATATTCAAATTCAGTAGCGGGGAGGGTTTTATGCGTGTAGGTTCCATCGTGTTTCTTAATGTATCCATACGCAGTGATGGACTTTAAGAAACTGAAATCTTCTTCGCTTGAAGTGTCGTATTCAAAGTTGAGGGATTTAACCAGACCAGAATATTCATTAGGCCCATCGAATTCGTGAAACAGCAAAACCCTTTTGCAAAGTCTTGTTGTTCTTATCTCAAAACCGGATTTGTAATCCGAAAACGCATCCTGTCTGAAATCCCAATCCTTGATTTTGGCATATGGGGCGTTAGCGTCGTACTCTCCGTAATCAAATATCGTTTGAAACAGGTAATCTATTTCAGGCGGATATGCGTCATTGAAATTTTTATAGGGAGTTTTATTGCCGTATAGTACCTTTTCTAAATACCGGTTGGTGTAGGTAATATCTCCGTTTTTAGTGCGGTTTCTATTGTGCAGCAGCGAAGTATCAAAGCCTTTATCGTCTTCTTTCTTATAGATGTAATGAGTACAATTGCCTTTGTCGTCAAAGACAAATTCAGGCAGCCATTCAAAGATTTTATTGGCATCATGAGGGCCGGCAATCCTTGAACTGGCGCTCCAGCCGAAAAGGGTAGTTACGTTTTCTTTGGTGATAACTCTCCATTTAATCTCACCTGTTGTTTTATTTGTCCACCTTTCAATCCGTGCAAACAATCCTTCGATTCTCGGTTTATAGAATCGAATAGTAAATATACCGTCTGCTGAATCTTTTTCTTTGATTATATAGTTCCCATCTGTATCTATACTAAAACTGCCATCTATCTCTTTTCTGAATTCCGGAACAAGGTCCTCAGCCTCAGAAAAAAGAAAGGTATCCGAATCCACATCATCAAAATACTGCGGGAGTTTTTTATCGGTTTTACGTTTTATAGACGGCAAACTTGACGTCCACCCTAACCCGAAAACACCATTTCCAGCGCCGGAATTATAAGATAAACTCAATGCAGGCGAAGCGCCCCGGGCAGAAGAGAAAGGGAGGGGTATGGAAAAAGAAGCGGTGCCATTTACAGCATTCACGGAAAATTTCTCATCAA
Source organism: Candidatus Brocadia sp. (assembly GCA_046291035.1). Classification (GTDB taxonomy): domain Bacteria; phylum Planctomycetota; class Brocadiia; order Brocadiales; family Brocadiaceae; genus Brocadia. Next base: position 11,600 of record JBKBTA010000074.1, on the reverse strand, counting down.
TCCCTTTAATCGCCCCGCCGCCTTTGGGCAGCGAAATAGAGGGAATTTCAATCGCGTTGGATTTAGTCCTTCCTCCATCTGTTTTGGAGAGTTGAGAAAAAGGTTTTGAGGGTTCTATTTCTTTGTTCATTGTTTTACCTTTTCATTCAGACTGTCTGAGTAAAGGTGCCTGTGTCTGCTTAGCATGCCACATAACGCTGCGCTCAGCCGCCCACTTTACTGCGTCGGCCGGAACGCTTGGTTAGGCGAGATGCGCGTGACTCAAGCCATTTCTTCTGAAATATTCATTCCAAGCCTCCCTTAGCTGTGTGTGATGATCCATGATGATTTTGTGGATTCGACTGAGTTCTGCTCGATTAAACCCACCGCTTCTTTGCAAAAACTAAAACCAAAGCAAAACTAACACAAAAACAATTAAAAAACAAAGAAAATATTGATAAAAACATATAAGACTGCATATATTATTCTGTCTAACATTACTAATCTTTAAAAATATCTTTATTTATATTATACTTCTTCATTTTTCTATAAAGGGTTTTCACATCGATTCCGGAGATTTTTGCAGAGATGTCAATTCGTCCTTTACACCGTTTTAATAACCTGGTTATGTAAATGTTTTCATAGTGTGCCAGGAAATCCTCCAGACTATTATTTGTAATTTGGTCGTTATCTGTATCCTCAAACCTTTCTCGAACTTGTTTTTGGTTAGGCATTGGTAGTTCTATCTCACTAATAACATAGTCTTTTGCCATTATTACAGCGCGTTCTACCAGGTTCTCAAGTTCCCTTACATTACCAGGCCAACTGTAAGACATCATCATATTAAGGACATCCTGTGAGATAGATTTAATCTCCTTTTTAAAAACCTTGTTATACTTTTCAATAAAGTGTGTTACAAGTAAGGGGATATCCTCTCGCCTTTCTTTTAACGATGGCAGTTGTATTGGAATAACATTTAAGCGGTAATATAAATCTTTTCTAAAACATCCTTCTTCTGATAGCTTATTGAGGTCTTTATTGGTAGCTGCAATAACCCTAACATCAACCTTTATTGTCTGATTTCCACCAACCCTTTCAAAAGATTTTTCCTGTAATAATCTTAAAAGCTTCGTTTGCATGGAAAGCGGCAGATTACCCATCTCATCAAAAAAGACTGTCCCGGTATCTGCAAATTCAAACTTACCAATCCTTTGTTTTGTTGCTCCGGTAAAAGCGCCTTCTTCGTGTCCAAAAAGTTCGCTTTCCAGCAAAGTTTCTGGCAAGGCGCTACAATTGATAACTACAAAAGGGCAATTTTTTCTCTTACTATTATGGTGAATAGCATGTGCTACAAGTTCCTTTCCAGTGCCTGTTTCACCGGTAATTAAAACGGTAGCGTCGGTATTTGCCACCTGAAGGATCGAGTCGTAAACACGCTGCATTGCATGTGATTTCCCTACGATGTTATCAAGACCAAATCTCTCTTCAAGCTCTTTTCGTAAGGTTCTAACTTCGGTGATCAGGTTTTGTCTTTCAAAGGCGCGCTGAATAACCAACCTTATCTCTTCGGCAGAAACAGGTTTGGTAACGTAATCATAAGCCCCCATCTTCATTGCGTCAACGGCAGTTTTAATACTCCCGTATGCCGTCATCATAATGAAGGACACATCAGGGAATTCGAGCTTTAACTGCTTTAACAATTCAAACCCATCCATTTGAGGCATTTTAAGGTCTGCAATGACTAAGTCATAAGAATCCTTTTGATATAGATCTAGCGCTTCTAATCCATTCAAAGCAGTATTGACCTCGTATCCTTCTTTATTCAAAAGGATCTTGATACTGCCGAGGACATACTCATCATCCTCCACCAGTAGTATCTTCTTTTTTCTGTTCATCAATTACCTTGTTTGAAATGGAGCAAAAGGGCTGATTCCAGCCATTTTTTAAAAAGACAATACGCTACTGAGAAATTAGTAACATACCATTTTATAATTAGTTACAAAATAAGCAGGTGATTGGAATAATTATTGCTAGCTCACCTTAATAAAGGTTTTATATTGTAGTTTATTTTGTCGTTTGGATTAATATCCAGAAGGAGTAGCCCATGCAAAACATAAAGGTAGTAGACCTCGAACAACCGCTTTATTCAGAGCCCGATGTTATAGTTGACAAAATTGTCGATAATAAGAGATATCAATACTACAGTTTCTCTGCCCAGGACAATCTCTATAGGGAAATAAGCAGTATTGCGAAGCGGTGGAAAGATGGTGAAATATCACAAAAAACTGCTTATGAACTATTAGAAATTGCATCGCTTCCATACGAGCGATGGCTTTTTGACATTATCGTTGACCTGGCTAAAGAGACTAAACACCTTGAGTATATTGCCTATGATGACGAACATAAGAAGGTAAAGGCAATTGCATTTGTACAACACGGTAATGAAAGATTATATAATATCCAGTATAAATAAAAGCATTCTTATGAAGAAGCTAAATAGGCAATGTAATTTGAATCGTTGTTCCCACGTTAACTTTACTTTGGACATCAATCCTTCCTGCATGTTTCGTAATAATGTTATGGCATATCCATAAACCCAATCCTGAACCAGTTCCTTTTTTCGTACTAAAAAAAGGTTCAAAAATTTTTGGTAAATCTTTGTCTGGTATTCCATAGCCATTATCAGTAAAACTAATCAATAGGTGTTCGTTTTCCATCTTTGTAACGATATTGATAAACCCACCATACGGCATTGCATCAATGGAATTAACTATAAGGTTAGTAAACACCTGTTCCAATTGATTAGGATGACATCTTATCTTAGGAAGGTTATTGTCCAAAAATTGATTTACCGTTATATTATTTTGAGCAAGCTTTTTTTGTAATAAACTTACAATATTTTGAATGTGATGGTTAATATCGCAGGCTTCCTTTTCTTCCGTGATATTCAGATTAGATTCTAATAAACGCCTTACAATCCCTGCTATTCTGTGAATGCCTTCCATCACCAATTCCACATACTTCCTTTTTTCATCATCTTCAGACATATTCTCCAGGAGTAACTGCAAGTAATTCGTGATGCCTTCCAGGGGGTTATTGATTTCGTGGGCAACACTCGCAACAACTCTTCCCAATGAGGCTAACTTTTCTGCTTCTACAAGTTGCGCCTCCAACCTTCTTTTGGCAGTTATGTCTCTATAGACAGACCTGATGGCGATAATCCTACCGTTATTATCACAAATATGATTATCATTAAGGCTTACATCTATAATACCCCCATCCTTTTTTACAAGCTGCAATTCTAACCCCTTTGCGAGCTGTCCACCGAAACGTTTTGGTAATAATTCTTCCATTATCCTTCGTGTTTTTTCTGTTTGAAACTCGAAGATATGCCTTCCAATGAGTTCTTCTTTTTCATACCCAAGGATCTCTGCGCCTGTTTGATTACAGTTAATGATGCTTCCATTTTCATCATTTGTTATATAAATATCCGGAGCATTGTCATAGAGGTCTCTGTATCTTTCCTCCGATTCTTTTGTTTTTGCAAATAATCGCGTGTTTTCAATTGCTATAGCTAGTTGCATGGCAATCTGTTCTAATATGGTAAAATGTTTCTCTGAAAAGTTATTTATCTTTTTACTTCCAAAATTAATCGTTCCGATAATAGTGCCTTTATATTCAAGGGGGAAACCCAACCTGGATTTTATTCCTTCTTCGAACAACATCTGATCTGACCAGAAGGAACTTTTTGAAGTGTCTCTCACAATAAATGGCTTGCCGGTAAACGTCACTTGTTCTAATAAGCTGCCCTCTTTTGGAAACCAATCACCTTCATTTATTGCTGTATAATCATATGGCTTATCTACTGCCAAAACCTCGAATCTTTGCATCTTTTCATCAAGCAGGGCAATACTAATCCTATCAAAATCAATAATGCGCTTAATCTCGTTACGTATAGCCTTAAACATTTCAGGCATAAGACCCGATGTGATAATTTTATTGATATTGTAAATAATCTCTTTCTCACGTTCCATTTGCCACATCTTGGTAATATCCTGTATCAATTCAAGCACCTGTATTACATTTCCTTGAGTGTCCTTTATCGGTGAACCGATAAAATGGTAGTATCTCTCTTCATTATCTTTGCCAATCACTAACCTTTTTGTTTCTTGCATTTTACCGGTTTTGAATACACGGCTTGCCGTGCAGTCATCAGGGGGCGCTTCGCCACAACCAAAGATGTTATGACAATTAGGCTCTATAAAACTGTTTATCTTGCCAAACCGGTCTTCGAAAGGTTTATTAGCCCATGCTATCCTCATATTATTATCTATAAGGCAGAGATAAGCGCCAATTTCAGTGACTATCAACTCCAGTTTTTTCTTTTCCCTTTCTAATTCCAAACGCGTTTTTTCAAGATCGTTCAGCATATATAAAGTGGCTTCTCTGAAGTCAGATAATTCACCTATAAGTTTTTTTATCTGCCTCATATCCCTGGCAACGCCGACAATTCCCAATACGTCTCCTTCGTTATTCCGCATGACATGGCCGCAAAAATGCATAGGTATGTCTTCATTGTTACAAGTACGATAGGTAATGTCGTAATCTTTCAGTACCTCATCGTTTGAAATAGCGCTCCATCTCCCGTTTGCAACAAAATTGTCTTTATCATGTAAAATGATACTTACATCCTTACCGATCAAATCTTTTTCCTCATAACCCAAGAGCTTCAACGTTGATTTATTAACGGTTTTTATCTTATTATTTTTATCTATTACAATTAATGTATCGATCATGCTTTCGATTATATTATCTGCGTAGGCTTTCGATACGGTAGTCTTCTGTAAGACTTCGGTCATTTTATTTATGGAGGTAGCAAGCATTCCAATTTCGTCCCTTGAATTTATATATATCCTTTTATCGAGATCCCCGCTGGCAATAACGCTCATTGTATGGGATATTCTTGATATTGGACTTGTAATCAACCTTCTGATCAGTACGTAGGTAATAAAAATAATGATTCCAACAGAACACGATGCGATGCTGATAAGTATTATGATATTTGTCCTTAAGCTAGCATAAATAGGTCCCAAAGGAGCAATAACACTTATAGCGTCCCTCAAATCTCCTGTTTTGTATCCCTCCTGTTTTTTAATTTCTTCTTTTAATAAATGGTGCTGCCTTTGGATAATCCACGTGAAGCTGATTCCCAATATGAGTGACATGGTAAGGCTAATGGACAAGATACATTTAGTGCCTAGTTTCATAATACTCTATCGCTATTAATACTCTTTCTTTTTTAAAGTTTTCAGTTCTTCTTCCATCCTTTTCATCTTGAGTTCTCTTCCGATAGCGACTTTAGCAAAATTCTCTAATTGTTCTACTTTTTTCTTCAAATCGTCCCGCGATGCCTCTAATTCACGTGTTCGATTTTTTACATCCTCTTCGAGTTTTTCCTTTATATGTTCGAGTTCTATTGTTCTTTCTTTTATTTTGTCCTGTAATGCAACATTCAGGTCCTGGACTTTCGAGATTTTTACAAAATCAAGCCAAGAAGTGACATCTGCATACTCACTGATATTCAGTCCCTTTACCTCTTCTTCACTGCTGATCCGAATACCAACAAATTTTTTTAAGCACCAGAAAAACAAAAGTCCCATCGAAAATGCCCAGGCAAATCCAGTAATAATTCCCAGGCATTGAACACCCACTTGTAGAAGCCGATTAAAATTCGTCATAGAGAATGCGGATGCGGGAGTAAACAGGCTCACGGCTAACGTACCCCAGGCGCCACAAAAACCATGTACGGAAACAGCTCCTACAGGATCATCCACCCTTAACACCTTTTCAACAAAATCCTTTGCCAAAATTGCAATAACCCCTGCACAGAGACCCACGACGCAGGCATAGACAGAACTCACCCTGCTTGATCCGGCCCCAATGGCGACCAATCCCCCCATAATCCCTAAAAGTATCTCCGCTGCATCCAATCTCTTGTTTTTCAGTCTTCCAAAGACAACAGCGCAAACACCTGCAACTGCGCCTGCAAGGGTTGTGTTGATAATTACTAACCCAATACTTGTATCTACCTGTAAAACAGATCCGCCATTAAATCCAAACCAGCCAAACCAAAGGAAGAATGTGCCTATTGTAGCCAGAGGCAGATTGTGTCCGCACATCTTATTTGCGGTACCATCTGGATTAAATTTTCCCATCCTTGGCCCCAGCATAATGGCTCCGGACAATGCTACCCATCCGCTTATAGAGTGAACTACCGTAGAGCCTGCAAAGTCAATAAATCCCAACCTCCCAAGCCAACCAAATTGGTTGTGGTGAAATAAATGTCCCCATGTCCAGTGACCAAAAATAGGATAAACAAGGCTTACTACAAAAATGGTGGTACAAATATGCGTTGAAAGTTTTGCCCTTTCTGCGAAGGCGCCGGATGTAATGATAGCTGCAGTGCTCGCAAATACCAGTTGGAAGAATACAAAGGCATATCCCAGAGAAGTCAGGTGGGCATCAATACCGAAAAACAAAAAATTACTTGTGCCCAAATAGCCTTCATAACTTGCGCCAAACATTATTCCAAAACCGAGAAGAAAGTACGTGATGGAGCTTACAAGAAAACCCAATATATTCTTTATCGCAACACTTATTGCATTTTTTGCCTGCACGGAGCCGGCCTCGAAGGCAGTAAACCCGACTTGCATGAAAAAGACCATGCTCGCAGAAACAATGAGCCAGATAAAATTAAGTTTTTTCTGAAATAATTGCAAAGGTGTTTCTGCATATGCAGCATAATAGGGGTAAAAGATTATCGTTAGCACACTGAAGCATATAATAACGAAGATCCCCCTGTTATATCTGTGGCAGGTTTGTCTACTAAGACTGAGCATTTTTACTCCCTTGTAAACAAAGTTGAAAGGAAGTTGCTTTTCCCTTAAGAATGACAATAAAACAAAAATGAAGAAGATTGCAAGCTTTTTTTAATTTTTTCAGCAAAATTAAAAATCAAAGGAAAGGTTTAATTTGGCGCTATACAGAATTCATCATAACAGGGACAACCATCTGCCTGTGAGTTGCCTGTCTGCGTGCGACGGCACAGGCAGGCGCGCATACAGGTCATAGAAGAATTCATAAACCAACTCATTGTTTCCAGGAGAGGATTTAGTATTGGGATAGTCTCTGGAAGGAGAACACAGTGGGTTACGGACACGGCTCAATGTCCTATTGGTTGCGACTATGTTGTACTATGCAGCAACAGACATTCTTCTCCTAGAATGGGAAACTTCCGCTCCTTAAAGTGCATTGCCATAAGGAAACTTCTATCTAATAGTACAGAAAAATTGACGGCCTAATACCAGTTTTTTAAAAAAAATCATCTATCTCGTTCCACTCGCGCTTACCCAGTCTTTCCCCTTTCTCGTTTCTTACCACAGTCACATCACCCAAACTCTTAACAGCATCGTCAAAATACACGAGACTCCTCTTAATCTGATAACCGTAATCTTCAGAAACGCCGTATTTTTTCTGAACCTGCGATATCAAATAATCCAGCGATAGTCCAAAAGCCAGTATCAACCATTGAGACCAACAAAATCCTTGGCACTGCCCCTTTGTGTTATAGCCACACCCTTCATGGCTGCAATATCCTCTGGCGATGCTAATTTAATATTACACTCCGGCTTATTCACCAGTGGCTTAAGAAGTGGATATGGATAGTTAAAAAGACTGAATCTGATGTTAGCAACCATGGCTATCAGCGTATTCTTCTCCGAAGGATTTGTTACCGTGGTGACATATTTTTGACCAATAGAGGATATAATGGGACCGCGATAAAACTCTTTGTCTGTAAACAAATCAATGTCTACTGATACCCTGTGATTCCAGTATATGGCAACGGCAGTCCCACCTGCTATATAAGTATCAACCGGCAACGGCCAGGTGTGAATGTCATTTAACAGGGTGGCCCTGGCGCGGCCTTTGGCCGCAACCAAATTCGAAATACGAATATCGAAATACGAAACAATTTCAAATGACAAAAAACTCAATGCTCCAAACTTTGCGTAAGCCTCATCTAGTCAATGCCTTACGGTTGTGCGGTTTGAAAAACGAGCATAAAAAACAAGAAGTTGATGGATAGTAGTATGAACAACTTCATGTTGCTGTGCCATCAGGGCTAAAGCCCCGGTAGGACGTGTACCCACTAACCCCAGCCTTAAGGCTGGGGTTAGTGACAGTCTTATCTGAATCCTGTCCTCGACCCGGATCGAGGATGGGCTTTAGCCCTGACAGTGCCTGATCTTCAAAGTGTCGGACAACAAACTTGTTCAGATCATTTATTGTCAATCCCTTCGCGAAATCCTGCCTCGAATTCCCATATGGTTGAGTTTTTTTTGCATCGAGCGCCTGTCTGTGTGCGTATCCGCACACAGACAGGAAACCAGGCTTCTCTGTCTCGAAGACTTTCTCTATAGTTTCTTAACAAATATATTTTGACATTTTTGTCAAAAAAACGTAGCGCCGATCCCTTGTGGTAGACCAATGGCGGGGGATAAACCACCCTTGCTACGGATTTCGGCTCGTTTGGGTTAGGTCAACTGGTCAAAAACCCTACGCAAAAATTGGTCGAAACACGAAAAACTCTTTACGTCGAAGACTTACCTTTATTTCTCTTGCAAAATTCAGGTAATTCTTTTAACCTGATAAAATAACATGTGAACATTTTCTGTACTTTTAGAAAGGTTTTTTATTATGAAATATTATGCTGTCATTCTTCTTGGCATTCTCCTTGTAACGCCCATGCTGGGTTGCAGTAAGGATGATACTACGTCCCCGAAGGTGGGCGTTATTTATAAATCAGGGGATATTAATGATAAAAATCATACGGCGGGGGGGGGGGGCCGGAGGGCCCCACACACACCACACCCAAAAAAGAAAAAAATAAAAAAAAAAATGAAACAAACACACAAAAAAAA
>JBKBTA010000074.1:0-2630 GCA_046291035.1 Candidatus Brocadia sp. | reverse complement strand
CGTTTTTGTTTTTTTTTTTAATACATCTTTTTTTATATATTAAAAAACTCCGCGGGCGGCGGCCCCCGCCCGCCCCCCCCTACTCACACCCCAACAGATCGATGATAAATTAAAATCCATGAGCAACGACGACCTGTTCCAATTTGCACTGACGTGCGGAAATCAGGGAAACTATTCCGAAGCACTTGCAGCATTTAATACGATATTAGAAAAAGATAAAAATTATCCTGATCTTTACTATTATCAGGGTTTGTTGTACCGGGACATGGGTTTGCTGGACGAAGCTATCTGTGCCTTTCAGACGGCTATTACTCAGAATCCGAAATCACCAGAGGTCCACTACAATCTCGGCTATGCCTATCGATGCAAGGGGTTACATAATGAGGCCATCACTGAGTATCGAAAGTCTCTGGATCTCGTCTCCGAAGACAAACCGAAGCAAAAGGCATCTATTCATTACAACCTGGGATTTTCATACTTCTCCAGTGGACTTATCGATGATGCGATCGGTGAATTCACCAAGGCACTGGCCTACAAACCCAAAGACAAGGAAATCCACCAAAAGCTCGGTATTGCCTATACAGCAAAGGGTTGGACGGATAAAGCCAAAGATGAGTTTTCACTCTTCCATGCGGATGATAAACCAGCAAAGAAAATCCCCTGAGTTGAATACTGAAAATATTGGAGAATACCATGAAAGATCTTAAAAACAGACTGGACTTGCTGGAATTGGACTTGAAAAAGTTGGAAAAGAAGATTAAAGAAGACGGCCCTTACGGTACGCCGGAAGATTGGCATCATATTTTGCAAAGGGTAAGAAAGATCGAGGAGTTTGCCATTGCACAACTGGCCGTTAGAAAATATCTGGAAGAACATAAATGACTGTATGCAAATGCCTCACTAACGTATTTGGGATGAGGATTTCATATACACATGCAGCTAAAAAATGGGGCAAAAATAGCAGTTATTGGCGGTGGTCCTGCCGGGAGTTTTTTTGCGCATTTCGCCTTGATGTATGCAAGACAGTCAGGCATTAATGTTTCGGTAACCATCTTTGAGAAAAAAGATTTTGCCAGGAAAGGCGCCCCCGGTTGTAACATGAGTGCAGGTGTGCTTTCCGAGGCGCTCCTCAGGAAACTTCCAGAACATAACATCCACCTTCCCCCCTCATGTATCCAGCAAGAAATAGGAGGGTATTTCCTCCAGGTACCTGAATACGGCATACCCTTACACTACCCTTATCCTCCGCACAAGACCAGGATAGTTACGGTATTTCGCGGCAGCGGACCCAGGTTTGCCGATCGCGACGTGAGTGAAAGTTTTGATCATTTTCTCTTAGAGCACGCTAAAGAAATGGGAGCTCAGGTTATTCTCGATCCTGTGACAAATATTCAAATACCCAAAAATCCAAAAGACCCGATAAAACTTACCTATGGGAAAGAAGCTTCAAAAGCCGAATATACAGCCGACCTCGTCGTGGGCGCCTTTGGGGTCAACTCGGATACCCTTTATGAATTACAGAAATTAGGTTTTGGCTACATTCCTCCAAAAACCGTTCAAACCTGTATCATGGATATTTACCCTACAAGGACGGTAAACCAATCTCTCTACGGGAATAATATCTACGTATTCTCCCTGGGCCTAAAATTCATACGATTCGCCTCATTTATCCCCAAAGGCGATTTTTTGACCATATGCCTTGTAGGAACCAGAGAGATGAATAAGACACTGCTAAATGAGTTTTTAAATCAACCGAAAATACAGGAGATGCTCCCGAAAGGCTGGGACGACGTAAAGAAACGATGCATCTGTTTCCCGAAGATACCCGTTAATCATGCCAGTCATCCGTACACAAACAGGTTTGTTATTATCGGAGATGCCGGAATATCCCGTACCTATAAAAACGGTATAGATTCTGCATTTACCACGGCACAACTGGCTGCAAAGACCGCATTTGAAAAGGGCGTATCAGAGAAGGATTTTGAAAAAGGATATTTCAATCCTGCAAAAATACTATTGGGCAGGGACAACGTCTATGGAAGTGTAATCCTCACTGCAAATGATATCATATCTGGGGAGAAGCACCTCGCATCAAACCATATCAAATACATGTCCGAACATCCTGACACCTGGGAAACCAAACGCATGAATGAGGTATTATGGAATGCGGTAACCGGGGATGCCCCCTATAAAGACATTTTTTTCAAGAGCGTACATCCAAGACTCTTAATAAACCTTTTTCTCGTTACCGCGCGTTCACTGTATATGAAAAAGCTGTAATGCTCAAATCAAGAAGGACACCTTGCATTCATCGTTTGACTGATCCTGCGACAGCCTCAGGATGAAAGGTATCTTTTTTTCCCCATGCACTATTGCATAAATTATCGATAGTATTTTCACCTGAAATCCATGTATTTTGCTGACATCCAAGGCAATAAGATATATTGCGTATTATTGCAATTAAGCACTAATAAGAGTAATTTTTTTACCGTGTAGGATCTATTACAAATTCGAAGAGAAGGCAAAGCCATTGCAATATTTAGGAGTTACGATTTATAGTATTACTCTGTAAAAACTTCTTTTTTTGTAAGTTTTTTAGTAACTAGCCCATTTGTCCGCTTAAGTAGGCA
>JBKBTA010000073.1:0-13054 GCA_046291035.1 Candidatus Brocadia sp. | reverse complement strand
ACAAACTTTTCTACGTGGATTAAGCACGCAGAAATGGTATTTTCAACCACTCAGGTATCCCATACTTCAAGGCACACCACTCTCGGTAGGAGCCAACTCCCGTTGGCGGCCTGGCACTTTTGCACACATTTGTGAAAATGCTTGTCACCTCATGTTTCTGCACGCCGCTGTGGGATGCCGGTCGCCGTCGGGAGACGGCTCCTACCCGCCTTTTCCAAGGCAGGGGCGTCGGTAGGAGCCAATAACTACTGTTGGCTCCTGTTCTGTTGCCGCCAGTAGACGGGAGAGAGGCTCCTACCTTAGTGTTACGAAAAAGTAGCCGAAGGCGTAAATGCTGAGCTCAAACCTAAAGGTTTGAGTTACAATCATAACTTGATGATTAGGAATTTCAGAGTTTGTATCATAGCATACCAAACAACCCCCTCACGACCCCCCCTTTTCTAACTTTTTGTTAAACAAACTTTGGCGGCACAAAACGACTCTAATTGGACGATTTTCTTTCAAAATTGCTAATTTTGGTGTGGTGACAGGGGTTAACTCCTGTCACCACAAAAATGTTGCCGTCGGTCCGATTAAAAATCCTTAAAGTCATCATTCGACATAGGGATCAAGCGATCTGATCTGACCCCTGACAGGACAAGTTCCTTTCCGTTTCCTTCTGGTGGAGTATCTTCCTGATAGCTGGATGATATCTTCTTATTTGATGTGGTCATTGCCCTTTTCGCCTTTAATTGCCCGGTTTCTTTCTTTTTCACAACGGCAGGCTTAACTCCTGTATCGCCTTCCATATTTACCTCTGCGGCAATCTTATCGACCAGGGCATTGAGTCCCTGCGCCTGAGCGGATAATTCCTCACTGGCCGCCGCCGTTTCCTCGGCGTTTGCCGCATTTTGCTGGACAACCTGGTCTAATTGCTGGATTGCCTTGCTTATTTGCTCAATCCCATGAGTCTGCTCTTCTGAGGCTGTGGCAATCTCATTCACTAAATCAGTGACTTTTTTAACCTGGGTAACCATATTAGAAAATACCTCCCTGGTCTTTTTTACCAACTCTGTTCCAATCTCTGCTTTTTTTACGCTATCTGTGATTAATGCAGTAATGTCCTTGGCAGCTGTAGAACTCCTTTGCGCAAGATTCCGAACTTCATCCGCAACAACCGCAAACCCCCGTCCGTGTTCTCCCGCACGGGCTGCTTCTACCGCAGCATTTAAGGCCAGTAAGTTTGTCTGAAAGGCAATACCTTCAATGATCTTGATAATATCTGCAATCTTCCCGCTGCTTTCAGAGATTTTTTTCATCGCATCGTTCATTTCTGTTACGGTAGCGCTGCCATGCTCAACCGTGTTATTGCATAACTTCGCTAATTTAGATGCCTCCGCTGCATTATCTGCATTTTGTTTTGTCATGGAAGAGATCTCCTCCATGGTTGACGATGTCTCTTCGATCGAAGCGGCCTGCTCAGAGGTAGCTTCCGAGAGGCTTTGGCTTGATGCCGATATCTGTTCCGATGCTGACAACACTTGTGAAGACCCAGTTGTAAGTTCTCCAACGAGACCTTTTAAGAGGTTCATAATTCTTGCAGTAAAAATAAAGGTAAGCGATAACACGATAGCAAGTGCTGCACCGCCAATAATTGAATATATAATGATTCCATTTCTTGCTTCCGATGATATTTTTTCAGAAATGCCCCGTATGTTATTTGCTTGATAATCTTCAATCTCCTTAAGCACATTAATCCTTTTCGTAAACGCTTCATAAACCTCTTCTGCCGTAATTCCAAAGTTTCCTTCACCGGCCTTTTCCAGGACTGCGTCTCTTATTTCCGAAACCTTTTCAACAACCTGGCCCTTATGGTTTGATTTATAGAACGCTACTACCTCCTGAGAGGCGAGATATTCAAAACTGTTCATAAGCCTTTCCTGACCCTTCCAAGCAGATAACCAATTGGCTAAATTTTGGGTTTCTACAGCTTTATTTGCAGCTACAATACTTGACAAGGTTGCCCTTTCAACGCCCGCCAATTCTTTTGCCGATATAAAGTTCACACAGGCGTAAGCAGGACCTGAAATTTGTGCATGGTTTGCCTGTAATGCAACATATTCAAAGGATTTAATAAAGTTTGCAATAATTGTAGTGTAATAACGGACGGCTTCCTCTTTCGATATGGAAAGTCCAACCACTGCTGTCCTTTTGGCGGTTAATTCATTGAGTTGGTTCAAGGTAGAACTGATCTTTTCAGTAAATTCTGTACCAAACTGCTTTGTATCAAACGAAGTTATGTACTGTTGAAAAGATGCCAATGTCCTGTCAGTATTCCGTTTGTTCTCCACAAGGATATCTTTCATTTTATTTCCACCGCTGCCAACGTATGCCGCAGAGGCTCCCCGCTCTTTTTGCAATTCATGCACCAATTCACTTGCATTGACAATGTACTGACACAGTTTTCCAATTTTGTCTGCTTTAATTTTAATACCAATTTTTTCAGTTGCAATTGTGTAAACGAAGAATATTATGGCAATCGAAGGAAGTATTCCAATCAACAAGAGTTTTTTATTAAGTGTAAATTTCATTTTTTTCTCCTTTTAAAAATTACTCTGTGGTCAAAGTGTCCTACTTCTATTTGTTCTAAAATATCGGAAGATTTTTAAAATAGTTTATCTTTTTTAACAAAAAATATGGGCAAAATTTGGCTATAATAAATTTTTCAGCAAACGTAATAGTGAATATCCTTCCATAGCTACAACGCAACCAAATGAACCGTCTCTTTGCATCCTTTCTGAGGGGGAAAGTAATGTTTGATGTAGAGCGAAGAGCCTCTTCGCTCTACAAACCACATAAATAAAACATCCATGATCCTTCGGTTCACAAAGGACAGTGAAAACGTCACCCTGAGCGGTAAAAGAGATTCTTCACTTCGTTCAGAATGACAAATACGAAGGGGTCGAAATGGTAATTACAGGTGAAATTCCTATCGATGAACTTAAGTTCGCTTTACAGTGTAGCCATGTAAGGAGCTAAACATCGACAATTTTTTGTCGATGTAACAATATGTCTTCTATCTCATTCCACTTGCAAGAATATTGCACGCTATATTCAACATGAGGTCTGATTCATGGTACGCACATGCACCTTCATCAGCTTTAACTTCGCAGTTATTTCCTCCACAGTCCAAACCTCTGCACCATCTGATGGATTGCTCCTATAACCCACAATTGATCGCCTGACTCTTATCTGAATTGGGCTTTAGCCCTGACAATGCCTGATCTTCAAAGCGTCGGACAACAAACTTGTTCAGATTATTTATTGTCAACCCCTTGCAGGGACAAAGACCTTTATCGGCTCCTGTATTTCCTTTGTCTGCACCAAATTAATGAGACGAATTCGTATTAAGGGAGTGATTTCATGTCCTTTGGTAAGAATCATCCTTCCGGAACTTGTTTTTATGTCCTCAGCAAGAGTCATATTTTTCGTAAGTTCATGCGCCCTGACAAATTTAACCTCGTAACCTTTTTCTGTAGTGAGCACCTTTTTAAGCGCGTCAACAATCTTCTGATCATACCATTTCTGTCTCTCCTGAATTACCGAATATGCCTGAGCATTATTCATTCCTGATGTAACAAGTGAATCAAAGTCAAGGGCGAGGTTGAGTATTCTTGCTCCCAGCGGAATATCGGCACCGCTTTTGGAATCTCTCGGTATGCCTGAACCATCAAAATGCTTCTCCTGATAGGCAATGATTTCGGCAACGTTTTCCAAACGGGGAATACTGGATATGAGACTACTGCCTATCTGTGGGTGTGCATGAAAAGTTTGTAATTCTTGTTCATTAAGATTAATGCCGCTGTATAACTTCGTTAGAATATCCTCAGGTATTGTAATACATCCGAGTTGAGAGAGCATTGCAGCAATTTCGATCTGCCAGGGCTTCTCTACCTTAAGTTCAGCAGAGATTGCCTGAACGAGGCGTTGAACGCGTGACGCACGGCCAAATGCCGTTGGGTTAACCAGCGTAAGCACATCGGTAAGCACCTTTATGCTGCCATGCAAGGTCTTCTCCAGCAATTCCTTTTCCGCTGTGATTAACCGATATTGTTCGATGCCCGCGGCAAGTGTCTTTTCAAGAATATCAGGCGGACATGGTTTTGTAAGGAACCGGAAGATATTTCCCTGGTTAATAGCTTCAATGGCAGTCTGCTGGTCTGCGTTGCCCGTAAGCATAATACGCACGCTCTCTGGGGCTTTTTCCCGCACCTTTGACAGAAATTGAATGCCGTCCATGCCCGGCATTCTCATATCAGCAACGATAACCGCAAATGGACCGTGGGTAGCAATTGCTTCTAACCCTTGTTCTCCCCCCAGCGCTGTATCAATGGCAAATTGCCTGCGCAATTGTCGTTGATAGGCGGACAATATATTGGGGTCATCATCAACAAAGAGAATTTTATCAACCATTGGTTCAGTCCTTTTGCTGTTAAATGTAGAGCGAAGTGCCACTTCGCTCTACAAACTGCATAAATAAAATGAAAATTCCATATAATTAAATTAATGACTCTACGACGTCAGGCAGGATTCTCGCCATATAGAAAGCCGCTCTGACAAACCTAATTCCGCAATATATGCGTAATCCACCGGCGGTCCTGCCCCTGTTTCACCAGGCCATATTTCATTTGCCAGCACATTTGCAACATGTACCGCCGTTACTAAACTAAAACCTTTAGAGGGACACACTCCGGGGCTGTGATGGAATGCAAGCGCCTCCACGATAGGGTCGGTTATACCCCACAGTCCCACAAGATACGCGCCTGCCTCCGCATGTGTTCCGTTGAATACCTGCATCTCTGCTTCTAAATGGGATATATTATTTTTCTCAAGGAGAGTCAACTTTTCGCTATATCGTTCAGGAAGGTTTATTGCAAGCACCAACTTGCCCAGATCGTGGAGCATACCCGCAACAAATGCATCATCTATTCCCTTCAAGGGATAATTCTCCGCTCTGGCGATTTTCTTTGCAAACGATCCAACCGCCATGCTGTGTTGCCAGAGCGCATCAGGAGAAAAATTATGTATCTTGATCTGATTGAGGCTTGAGAACAGGCTGTACGACAAAGCAAGGGCCTTTATGGTATTGAAACCCAAAACAACCGCGGCTTCCGTTGGGTCGGAAATGCGACGGCGAAGTCCATAAAAGGCGGAATTGACAAGCTGCATTACCTTTGCAGTCATACCGATATCTTTCGATATAATGTGTCCTATTTTTTCCATGGAAACGTTCGGCGATTGTATCGTTTCTATTATTTCAGCATACAAGTTCGATAGACTCGGCAGTGAACCCGTTTGCATTACCATTTTTTTAAGCGATTCGTCTTTCAACAAATCCTTCAGTTTGCAAGCGCGTTCAATCGTATTTTTTAACAATTCGGTATCGCACGGTTTTGAGAGATACTGATGCATGATTGTTGTAGACGATAGAAAGGCATCCTGATCCGTCTGGCCGGACAGGATGATGCGCACTACGTTGGGATACCGTTTCATTACTTCTTTCAGGAGTTGTGCGCCGTTCATGCCCGGCATACGCATATCGGTGACAACGACATCATAAGGCGCTTTTGCCAGCATGTCTAATGCCTCCAGTCCGCTTCCGGCAAATTCCATTGTCCATTCATGCCGCATAGAATGCAGCATTCGCCGAAGCCCCTGCAATACCATTGGTTCATCGTCAACAAAGAGGATTCTTTTCATCTGACTATTCCTTTTATAATGTGGCGACTTTGAAATTCCTTGTACATTTAATTGAAGCAATTTAAGTCTTCGGTGGCCTCTTCACGTACCTGTAGAGCGAAGAGGCTCTTCGCTCTACAATTTTTAAATTTCTTATCGTAAACCTAAGATAATTGCAAGGCTTTCTGATCTATCAGTAAGTCATTATCCGATTAACGATGTATCTGATCAGAAAAACGGATTCGGATTGACCTTAATTTATCAATTGATTTCTCAAAGGCCGCATATACGACGGGATCAAAGTGCCTGCCTGCCTCATCTCTTATTATTGCCAAAGATTCTCCTTCCGTGAAGGCAGGCTTGTATGGTCGTACCGAACAGAGGGCGTCGTACACATCTGACAACGCAACAATTCGAGATTCCATAGGAATCTTATCTCCTGCCAGCCCTGACGGATAACCCGTTCCATCCCACCGTTCATGATGGCTCATGGCAATGGTGGATGCCATTTCCAGCAGCGGGTTATTGCTGTTTCTCGTTGTTGTGTGTATATGCAAACTACGCTCTAACAGAAAAGCATCCTTACATTTGCAATCATGCCGAAGTATTTCAGCGCCTATTGCGCAGTGCTTTTTCATGACTTCAAATTCTTCTGGGGATAATTTCCCGGATTTCAAAAGAATGTTATCGGGAATTCCTATTTTACCAATGTTGTGAAGCGGACTGGTTACAAAGAGGTTTTTAATAAATTCCTGCTCCAGACCAAGCGCCTCGGCAATTACCCGGCAGTAGTATCCGACCCTTACAATATGGTTGCCGGTATCATAGTCGCGAAACTCAGCCATCTTGGCGAGCCGCCAGATGATATCCAGCCGTGATTCCTCCAAATCAAGCGTGCGTTCCCTTACCTTCAGCTCAAGCAATGCATTTTGAGCTATTATCTCATCCTGATACGATTTCAATCGAAGCATGCTCTTGAGTCGCGCTATGAGATCTTCCCTGTTGACCGGTTTATTCAGCAAATCAGTGGCTCCCAGATCAAGCGCCCGTTGTTTGAGATGATTTTCATTTAAACCCGTGAGAATAAGCACAGGGATATCTTTTATCCATTCAGTGCTTCGTATCTTCTCCAGAAGCTCAAAACCATCCATACAAGGCATCTTGATATCTGAAACTACGGCGTCGTACCCTGTCTTGCATAGTTGATCAAAGGCGGCATAAGGATTGGCGATAAAACTCATATCCCAAACTTCAGCCTGTGCCCGCAGCATACGACGCATTCCATCCAGAAAATTCTGCTCATCATCAACAAACAAGATTCGCTTTTTGACATTTAGATTCATATTTTTAATTTCCATAAATGTTAAATTAGTCCTACGGCAACTTTTAATGTAGAGCGAAGAGGCTCTTCGCTCTACATGTTGTATATCAAAATATGCCCTCGACACCGATCGGGGGATCGGTATTTGGAACTTTTTGGACAGCCCCATTGTATGACAACCATTAATTAAGCTTTTCACGATGATTGCCGTCAAGGGGCAGACGGATAATAAATGCAGTCCCCTTGCCTACTTCCGTCTCAAAGGTAATTGTTCCGCCGTGTTTATTAACCACAATATCGTGTGCGATTGTCAATCCTTGCCCTGTTCCTTTACCTACTTCCTTGGTAGTGAAGAACGGGTCGAATATCTTTGACCTTATCGACTCAGGGATTCCGGTTCCGGTATCCTGAATACGAATCTCTGCGCAATCTTCGCAGTTGTTGGTAGTAACGGTAATAATACCCTTGCCATTCTTTCCGTTTTCAACTACATCGCCAATGGCATGGGCTGCATTAATGATAATATTCAATATTACCTGATTAAAAGCGTCTGGTAGGCATGGCACCATCGGCAATGAAGTATCAAAGACTGTTACCATATCTGCAACATACTTCCATTCATTCCGCGTCACCGTTAAGGTGCTTTCGATAGCCTTATTGATGTCGATAGGTGTTTTTTCATCCGTTCCGGGATGTGAAAATTCTTTCATGGCGCGCACGATCTTTGCAACACGATCGACCCCCTCCAGTGACTGCTGAATTGCTTTTGGTATTTCTTCTGTAAGATATTCAACATCGACTTCTTGCTCCGTTGTTTCCACCTCCATGATGAGTTCGTCTGTTACAGCGCCTGCCTTACACACCGTATGCATCTTTTTATATCTTTCAATTACTTTACACAGGTCGTTGAATGCATCGTTGAGAAAGCGGATATTGTCTCCAACATATTGAATAGGCGTGTTAATCTCATGGGCGATGCCGGCTGCCAACTGACCGATTGACTCCAGTTTTTGCGCCTGAATTAGTTGACTCTCCATGGTTTTTCGTTGGGTAATATCGCTGCCGATGATCAATAAATTCGGTTTTTTTTGTTCGTCTTCTTTGATGGGATTTACCGTGAGACCCAAAAACCCCGTTTTGCCAACAGGATTTTTGAATCGCACGTCGTCTATGCGCGTTGGCTGATGCTTATTTCTGCAATTTAATATCTGATTTGCAATGCCCTTATCATACCACGGGATTTCGCAGTCGATAAACGACCTGCCTATTACATCAGCCGATACAATACCAAAAACCATTTCCGCCGTTTTATTCCATCCGATAATCCTGTCATTATCATCAATATAAATCAATATTGACGGTATGGCGGCTATCAATTGTTCATTTTGCTGATGTGCCTTTTGTAAATTATTCTCAGCCTGCTTGCGCTTGATGATCGAACCTAACTGTGTCATTACGGTCGAAACGAGGCTAATAAGCCTTTCATTCTTTTTTTCCGCCTCCGGCATATAGAATACAATAACGGCAATTACTTCATTGTCGGCAATTATGGGAAAAGCCACCCCACCCTTCAACCCTGCTTCACGGGCAACTGATGAACTCAGATAATTCATATTAAGGGTGATATCCTGTGTCCACACAGGTTGTTTTTCAACCCAGGCACGGCCGGGAAGCCCTACGCCAACCGGAAAAATTATACCAGTGGTAAACTTGCTAAATTTTTCCAATCCCTCGATGTCACTATGAAATGCGATATTTCGTTCTAAAAGAGCGCCGTCAGGACGAGACATCCACACCTCCCCGTAAACCCAGCCTGTATATCCGCATATTCTTTGCATTGCGCCCTTAAGCGCATCCTGTAAATTACTGGCAGTGCCAATACCCAGAATTATCGATTGTAATAAGGTAACCGATTCCTCCGCTTGTTTACGCTCTGTGATGTCGCTTACCGAACCCCGCACACCGAGAAATTCTCCGGCAGCGTCCGTAATTGGCTGACATGCCATTGATACCCAGCGAACTGAGCCGTTTTTATGAATGATTCGAAAATTATACCCTGTCTGGCAACGTTGTAAGAATGCACTCTCTAGTTCCTTCTGTGTTGCATCACGATCATCAGGATGCACCATGCTGAGAAAGAACGTCACCGATGCCGCAAACTCTGCGGATGTATACCCGGTTATCCGTTCACACGAGGGGCTGTTATAGGAAAAACATCTGTTTGTATCAATCCAGAATTCCCAATCCCAGGTAAAGTCAGCTAACGTGCGGAACTTGAATTCAGATTCCCGCAGATTTTCTTCGCTCTTCATAAGCGCATATGTCCTGACTTTAAGATCGCGGGACATATTATTGAACGATTCAGAAAGTATCCCGATCTCATCTTGCGTTGTTACCGGAATGGCAAATTCAAAATTACCGCGGGCAATGCTAGTTGCCGCTTTGGAGATTACACGAAGCGGTCGAACCACATTCTTTACGAATACAATAAAAAGCACGACAAGCATTATGATAACGATAGCAGCAAGAATTATCGCATTCATAAGGACATATTTTACCGGAGCAAGCACTTCGTCCCTATCAATCTCTACCAACAATACCCATTTCATTGATGGGAAATACATGGATACACCCACAACATCTATCCCCCTGTAATCTTTATAGAATCCGGACATTTCCTGATTTGACGTTAATGCCGTTCCAACCGGCATCGTATCGACAGACTGTTTTAATATAGCATCCTCTATGAAGATGGATTTAGTAATCATGAGCTTGTCTCTATTGACTAAATACATTTCAAGTGTCTTCCACGCCCCTTTTCCTTTCCCCCAGGAAATTGCCCCAAGTTCCTTGACATATTCTCCAATCAACAGCTTATTGAGCTCTGAAATCAGGATATAGTTGACAATCACACCAAGAGGTTTCTTAGTCTCTTTAGTAAAGATTGGAGATGAGATCGCAAGCTCAGGCAATCCCAGATGTCCTGTGCGGTTTTCCACAATGGTAATGCCATTTTTGCCTTCTGTAAAACATGCCTCTTTGGACAAATCTTTTCCAATTTCAGCGCTGTTTGTCGAGGCGACGACCCGTCCCTCCAATGAGAGCACATTAATAGTATTGATTGCTTTGTCAAGAGAGAGTTTGTTCTTAACGAGGTGTTCGGAAAGTTTATTAATTGTGGACATATTGCCAAGGCTTGCCTTTTGTAGATGGGTTCTGATAAATCCGTCGCTGGCAAAATCCTGCGCCCGCATTTTCACTTTTTCCAGAAATTGATAGACCTGTCCTTCGTAAGCCTCGGCAATAACCGTTAAGGTGTCAAGGATGCGGTTTTGTAAATATCCCTTATTTTTATGGTAGCTCAGAAGAAATGAGATTAGTACAGGAACAAGTACGAAAATAATTCCTACCAGCGCCTTTATAGAAAGAGATTCTTTAATATGTTTCATTAAATTAAGCATTTGGCGACCTTTCGATGTAGAGCGAAGAGGCTCTTCGCTCTACAACCACAACTTTGAAATTCTTTAGCATGACGCATGCGACCCGATGGGGAGACGGATAATAAACGTAGTTCCCTTTCCCGCTTCCGTGTCAAAAGTAATTGTTCCGCCGTGTTTCTCAACCACAATGGAATGGGATATGGCCAATCCCATTCCGGTCCCTTTCCCTACGTCTTTGGTGGTAAAGAACGGATCGTATATCTTGTTTCTGATTTCGTCAGGTATTCCTGTCCCTGTATCGCTAATCCGTATTTCAGCCCACTCATCGTTACGATGTGTGCTAATGCTGATTTTACCCTTTCCTTCATTTTTTGCTTTCATAGCATCGGCAACGGCTTGTGCTGCGTTAACGATTATATTGAGGATCACGAGTTTAAAGTCTGATGGAAAACATGAGACGAGCGGCATACCTGGATCGTACTGAGTTTCTATTTCAGCAATGTTTTTCCATTCATTTCTGGAAAAGGCAATCGTATTGTCAATTGCCTTGCTGATATCAATGTCTTTCTTCTGAACGCCCGGGGATGAGAATTCCTTCATTGCACCGACTATCTTTGCTATGCGTTCTAAACCATCGAGGGAGTCATGGATTGCCCTGGGAACCTCTTCAGAAAGATATTTCAAACTGGATTCTTCTTCCTGCATAAAAGTGTTCTCTGTATTATTTGTATCACCAGCCTGTGAAACAGGAACGAATGATTTGAATTTGACCATATCACTGAATGAGTCCTGAATGAATCTCATATTGGTACCAATGTACTGCAGTGGCGTATTTATTTCGTGGGCAATCCCGGCTGCCAGGCGCCCTATGGCATCCATTTTTTGCATGTGACTGAGCTGCATCTGCATATTTACAATACGCTCGCCGGCTTTTAACCTGGCGAGTAATTCATCGGGGTGGAACGGCTTGCAAATGTAGTCGCTTGCGCCAGCCTGAAGCGCCGCAACAACATTTTCAGTGCCTTCTCTGCTTGTTAGAAGAATTATATGGATCATGCTTAATACATTCTCTTGCTGAAGTTTTCGGCAAACCTCAAGTCCGTCCATATGTGGCATCATCCAGTCCAGAATGGCAAGTCTCACATTTCCCTCACGAAGCGTTTCCCATGCCTGTTGTCCATTCTCGGTAACAATAACCTCATAGCCTACCTCTTCAAGGGTGCCTTGCAGCATTTGCCGCATTGATTTACTATCATCAGCGATGAGTACTTTCATAATAGCCCTTTTTCCATGTAGTGCGAAGTGGCACTTCGCTCTACATGTTGCATATTAAAACATGTCCTCAACACCGATCTGGGGGACGGTATTTGGGACTTTTTGGACAGCCCCAAACGTTTCCCAGATCTGAGTCGAGGACTGGTCTCCCCCGCCCCTGGCGGGAGGGGTGAACTGTTACCTCGTATCTCACATCTCACCTCTTCGCGACACACTCGCATTTTGAAAATCGCATAGCCTTACGACCTCACCAGCAATTGCTTCAAGCGGCAGTACCTTGTCCACACCGCCCCGTTTGATCGCTTCATGGGGCATACCGAAGACGACGGACGTAGCCTCGTCCTGGGCGATATTTATCGCGCCGGCCTCCTTCATTTCGCGCATGCCTCTGGCGCCATCGTCTCCCATCCCCGTCATAATGACCCCTACAGCGTTTTTACCGGCATAACGGGCGGCGGAGCGAAAGAGCACATCGACCGATGGGCGGTGGCGGCAGACAAGGGGACCATCCCTTACCTCCACATAGTATCTTGCCCCACTCCGCTTGAGCAGGGTGTGGCGGTTTCCTGGCGCAATTAATGCCCTGCCACGAATAACCGTGTCATCGTTCTCCGCTTCCTTGACTGTCACACCACATATACTGTTAAGACGTCTTGCAAACGCCGCGGTAAAGTTTTCCGGCATGTGCTGTACGATAACGATACCCGGAGCGTCCATGGGAAGCGCCTGCAGAAAAACACGAAGGGCCTCGGTACCGCCAGTAGAAGCACCCACCACTACCACCTTTTCGGTAGTCTTGATCATGGCTTTTGAATTTGCCTTTGCAATAACGGCATCGGCGGTGAGTTTTGGAGTTATCTTCAGTATTTTCTTTGGAATGAGCTGCAAACGAGCCATGGAAGCCGCCCTGACGGCATCGCAGATAAGGATGCTGTTCTCTTTAAGAAACTGCTTTGCGCCCATCCGTGGTTTTTCGATAATTTCTACCGCTCCATATTCCAGCGCTTTTAACGTGGTTTCACATCCCTTTACGGCCAGACTCGAACAGATAACAACAGGAATAGGATGCTGGCTCATGATCTTGTGCAAAAACGTGATGCCATCCATTCTGGGCATTTCCACGTCCAGGGTGATGACATCGGGGACTTCATGCCTGATTTTTTCTGCTGCTATAAAAGGATCGGATGCCGTTGCCATTACCTCAATCCCATCATCTGAGGAGAGTATCTCTACCAGCGTCTGACGGACAACAGCAGAATCATCGACGATAAGTACCCGAGTCTTCTTTTTCATAAAAACC
>JBKBTA010000072.1:0-13226 GCA_046291035.1 Candidatus Brocadia sp. | reverse complement strand
TTGACAATTAAATTCTATTGTGATACTATTTGCACATGGGGTAGCTCCCATATCGCCCTCCTTTTCTTTATGGTTTAGTTTTTTTACCAAAACTATTTCTACCATAAATGGAGGGCTTTTTCTATTTAGGTCTCTTGTTTTCTACTCTACCAATTTTTTCTCCGGGAACTCTTTCGCTTCTCTCTCGTATTCCGGTTTTACTGCTTCAATTCTTTTTTTGGCTTTTCGGATGGCCCCATCTGGAAGTAACGGACTATTTATATCGAGTCTTTTCTTTTTGGAAATGAGCGAGTCGAGAAGCGCCTTTAACTCATTGTCCGTCTTTTCCGTGTAAGGCTCAATCTCAAAAAAAAGCCGGATATCCTCCCTCAATGCCCGATATTTATTGCCATATTTAATATATCGCTCGTGCCTGTCGGTGGGCCTTAAAAATACGAGAAGCGCCGTAAAGGTTGCGGCTGCAAATCCTGACAAACCAGCAAATACCTCAAAATGAGGGACTAATTTGCTTAATGCAAGACATCCCGCTGCTGCTGATAGGATAATAGAAGGGATGCCTAACCAGAGGTTTAAATTCGCCAGTCTTTTTGCCGCAATAAAATGGGCGGTAAAGGTACATTCTAAATCTTCGTATAATCGTAAAGATTCGTTTCTGAGCCGTTCTCTTAAATTATTCATATTTTTTAGCGCGGTGGAACCACAACAAAATCCCCCTTAGAAAAGCGATGGGAGTTGTAAAAAACTTATCAAATCTGAAGCACTGAATTCGTGAGTCAACCCTGACAGGGTTAATGCTAAAAATGTCCGAATTGTCTTTGGAAGATACTATCAGTCTTTTTGCTTATCTTATTTGCTCTTTAACTTTCCCTCTTCTTCCAGCTGTTTCTTGACCTTTGCCCATATACCTTCCCGCTGATAAATCTCACGTACACCTTTTATATCGGGAAAGGTAATGGTCTCTCCCAAACAAAGGTTTGCGCAGGTTGAACATCCTACGACACAATTATAAGGCCTTGCAACTCGTGAACCTTCATTTGTCCAATCAAAAACGTTTTTCCCGCAATTCATGCACATTCCGCATTTAACACACTTCTCAGGGTCAATTGTCGGAAACCAATGAATTTTTTCCCTGGGATAGCCGGTTAACCATGCCATAATTACACCTCCTTAATAAAAAAATTTATGAATCCCTTTTTTGAAGTAAGGCCAAAGCATTTTTGGCGCGTGAAGTAGGTAATGCCTTTTTGTTTAAAAACTCCAGATGCTGTACGATTTCAAGAAGCATATCTCCGGGAAATCCCAATAGAGTTTCGTTCCGTCCAATATCTGTAGCATCCCTGCAGCCGTAACACCCGTAACCAAAGTTTAAACGTTTTTCTACATAGGGAATTATCGTAGAATCGACACACGCTGCCTGGAGTATGGAAGTAGAGGACTGGACACGCTCTCCGCCTTTTGCATGGAGATACGCCAAACAAATCCACATAAGTTTCTCCACCTCATCCTCCACAACCACAACGTCCGGTAAATACGCTGCCTTGTCAAGGGGGAAGAGATGCAGGGCATGAATTTGACCCTGTTTCAGTTTTGGCATCACCTCAAACATCTTTTTCCCTACCTCTTCATTTGATACGATACCAAAGCCCACAAGACCCTTTCCGGATTTGAGTCCTTCAGGCAATGGACGGAACCCAAAAGCCGCCGCGGCTGCCGGGCAGGAGATGCCATCTTTGTCCAAAATCACATGTTCCCCATGGCGTGCCCTCATAACTGCCTGGCAATATCTGTGCTGGTGCAAAATCTTCGCTTCCTCAGGAAGCCTTTCGCTCTCTGAAAGAAGCCGGACTCCCACAGGGGAATAAGACAGACCAAGGATTTTTTCCATTTGCGTTCCAGCCGTTTTAACTTCTTCCACTTTCATAATATCCTCTCTTTCAATCTCCGTTCCTGCACTCTTCGCAACAGCTTTGTCGGTCAGGGCATTAAAAATACCTTCTGCCATCTGACTGCGGCAGGCATTTTCTACGCATACAAACAAATAAATTGGCCTTGAATCCATAATTAAATGCATAGGGATTTCAAAGTTGTGCTTGTAGAGCGAAGAGGCTCTTCGCTCTACATTATAAAAGCCGTCGAAGGCCTAATTTAACATAATTGAGATATAGTGAATATGAAATACGTTAACATGTATCTCTTACTTCCTTCTTTTTCAGCACAATCTCTTGTAAAAAATGGGTTACTTTTTCTATATTTTGTTCGTTGAGTGAATAGTAGACCCATTTACCGTCCTTGCGGTTTTTAATGAGACCGTTTTCACGTAAAATTCCCAGGTGGTGAGAAACAAGATTTTGCGGGAGCTTGAAATATTCATAAATATGGCACACGCACTTCTCGCCGGATGCGAGATAGGAAATAATATTGAGGCGGATATCGCTGCTCAGCGCTTTTAGTAATCTGGCAAATTGTTTGGTTTGAAAAGTATTCATGAAAACATATCAAATTATTTTGATATAATATGAATTGGGAACTTGATTGTCAAGATATTTGTCAGCAAAGAATGGTTTTTCACATTTTTGTCCGTTTAAAAAAATCTTAAAATATCCTTGACTCTGTACTATAGTACGGAGTGTATAATTTTGTATTAGGAGGCAGATAAATGAAAATTAAATCAACCGGTACTTTTGCAGGTGTAATTATTTCTGCCATTTTAGGGTAATTGCTCTGATAGCCGTTGTCTTATTACTTTTTCCTTATTTTTTCTGTGGAAGATGATTTTTTAATAAAAGAGGGAAATGTCCATGATAAACAAATCAAATAAATATGAACTCAACATCATTCTGTTTGGGAGATATAGCACAGGTGATGAAACGCCGAGGATTTTCAAAAAAATTTTCGAAAGGGGGTGGTTCATGAAGACTCTCTTAAAATTGTTTTTATGTATTGCTTTATGTGTCGCCGTTGCAAAAGAGTCGCTAGCGTGTTGTGGCGGACCGCTTGAAGGTACAAACGGGATAATATTACGAGTGGAAGGGCTAAATACTCCAGAGGATGCTAACAAGATCACATCAGCCATTAAAGAATCTCCCGGTGTGATGGAGGCCCATGTTTATGTTAAGAAAGGCGAGGTGTCTGTAACAATATCTTCAAGCTCAATATCTGAAGAATCATTGATTCAGGGTATTAAAAAAGCTGGATTTAATTGCCGGTTGCCGACCACGTTCAATCTTGGTATATCCTTTTTCGATACTTCAAGTGCTGAAAATTTAAAAAATGCCCTTGATGAGCTTCGTGGCGTGATGGTAAGGGATATAGATTTTGGCCGCAAATTAATTTCGATAGATATCTATAAGCCGTGGGTCAAAACTGCTGAACGGTTAATCAAGACTATTGAAGGCAATGGATGCAGGCTTAACCTCACCAAAGAAACGCTACTTTTTAAAACAGGGGGCATAACTGTCGTAGATGCATTTGATGCGCGGGCTTATACACAACTATTATTTGGTGTTGTCTCCGCAGATTTAGATACCAATGAAGGTATATTGAAGATTGTTATTTACAAGGAACTGGCAGATACAGATGACGTAGTTCGCACGATTAAGGATCGAGGCTTTTCTGATATTTAAGGGTTTATTACAGGGTGGCGCGGACAAACGGAGTTTGTCCGTGCTGTATTTATACGATGTTGTGCCCGAATCAATTTTTTTGAAATTTACCTGTACAAATCACAATTTAAGAGTCCATCGAGTATAAAAAGATAGTTGGTGTTATCAATTGTATTTGAAGACAATGGGAAATAATGTCCTCTCGCATGCCAGCCATTCTGCCCGTCATCTTAATATGTTACCAGATAATTGGGTAAAACAAAAATTCGCGCTATACGATTCTGCCGTTTTTCATTTTAAAAGTCACATCGGCAATCTTTTCAAACGAAGTATCGTGGGTAGCGACGAGAATGGTTACACCGTGCGCCTTTAGTTCATTCAAAAATTGTAGTATATGAGCACTGGTTTCGTCGTCAATATTCGATGTGGGTTCGTCAGCAATAATAACTTCAGGGTTATTGATCAGCGCCCGAGCAATGGCCACCCGCTGCTGCTGACCGCCGCTGAGTTCCTCTGGGGTATGGTCTAACCGGTCGCCGAGTTCCATCTTTTCTAACAGGAATTTTGCCCTTTCAAAACGTTCTTTGAAGCCGATCCCTGAAGGGATAAGTGGATAAGCAACATTCTCCCAACAGGTAAGTCTGGGGATAAGATGAAAGTCTTGAAAGATAAAACCGATCTTTTCACGCCGCAGCCTTGCAAGGGCTATATCGGAAAATGAGGTAATCTCTTCGCCATCGACGAACACCTTACCGGCAGTAGGTTTGTCCAAAGTACCGATGATATTTAGCAGGGTAGTCTTCCCAGAGCCAGACGGCCCATAGAATACCACAAAGCTGTTTTTTGCAATGGTTACGTTAATGTCATATATTGCGCGTACCTCGTGATGTGAATGTTGGCTATAGGATTTACAAAGATGTTCTGTCCTTATCATTATTTCATCGACACCACCGGTGACACCGTTGATGCCCTCCATGAAGAATAGACGCTCCCGACCATGGTCAAAATGAAGGCAAGGAAGAAACTTAACAGACATGGTAAGGGCAGGAACCGTGCAGGGAGAGTAAATTTGGGCAACATGGTTATCTCTGCAATAAAAAATTGCGCAACAAACGCGCCGTTTAAACCCTTAACCCAAAGGATGGATAGCAATATGGCAATGGTTGCACCTAATAAACTGATCAGTAACTGTTCGATGGAAATGAGCTCTAATACCTCCAGGGTTTGCCACCCCGTGGCCTTCATAATACCGATTTCTTTTTTCCGCTCAGATAACCCAAACCCAGAGGCCACTAGGATGGCGGGAACTCCTAATGCAAAGGCCCCGATATATAAGGCACTAAAGATACCCTCCTTGAGCATAAACCCCTTTTTAACATACAATTCTACCATGTGTTTATCTTGCAGCCGGTAAGCTTCGTTCTGAAGGATATCGTACAAATCTGTAGCGATTTCTGAATTATGTCCTGGGAGGCTGTGTATTTGGATGTCTGTAGCAACGCCCCGTTTGCCAAAGAGTTCTCCAGCATCCTCGAACGACATGAATATCATAGAAGCCCCCCAGATACTGGAGTCTGAAGAAAAGAAGCCGACAACGGTGAAGGTCTTTCGCTGTTGCCCACGCATAGTGAACTGGTCACCTAAATTTAAATGAAAATGCCTTGCCAATTCATGCCCCACAACCACCTCATTCGCATTTTCAAAAATTCTGCCCGAAATACAGGATATGGACTCAGGAATATCTTCTTTACTGATACCGACAATGACCGCCAGTTTATTTTGTAAAAAACCCCGACCGATAATCCGCGGCACCGCCTTTGTTACCCCGAAGATCTTTTTGATCTCGCCCAGGTATTTCAGGGGAATAGCAGAATTCCTGCCGAATTCATCAAAGGTCAGATAAAGATCCGCACCGGCCTTTACGGAGGTGAGTGATTGCACCCGTATACCCTCTGAAATAGCGATAGCAGTAATAAAAGGGGTAAGGATGGCAATGATGCAAAGACAGACCACAATGGTCTTTGTCCTGTGTCGTAATAAATTTTCAGTCGCTAAAAGGAGTAGATTTAAATGTTTATTCAAGGTACATTTGATGTCTATAAAGGGTTTGACTATCTTGTCATGCTACCTTAAGTACGAAATAAAGATAGCACAAAAAGTTAGAAAATATAGCTTTTCGATGCCGCAATATTAAAAATCTATAGATGGTGTTCAGTGATTTCTAACGATCGCAATTGCCACCCCCATCTCCATATTACCCGCCACATAGGAAACCGTGCCCGTATGGTCAGGACAGTAGCAGTATCCCCCTGGGATGGGCCATTCAATACAGGGACACCGCGGATCAACCCTCGGGTCGAAATTGATATAGCACCACGTCGGTTTTGTTGTGGCGCCCAGGCCAACACCGTGCACCACTTGCTGAAAGTTATTTTGTATACTGCCGTTTTCCCCCATGTAATATAAGGATTCCGTAACCAAATAGACAGCCACAGCAAGCACCAGGCTCAGAAGAATTCCTAAAAGGATAAACGGTTTTTTATTCATTTCAGGCCGTGAATTTTACTTAGGATATCGCGCAGGGATTGGATGGACTTTTCTGCCGCCTCCAGCCGTTCCTGCAGGTCAAGAATCGCCTCTTCTGTAACGAAGGCACTGCTGCCGTAGCCCATGGTGCTTACGGCGTGGAGGATATCGAGGGTACTCACAACGCCAACAACCTGCTCCTTATCCTGAATGATGACCCTATGGATTTTTTTATCATACATGATTTTTGCAAGACGGTCTATCGTATCATCTGCCTGGGCAGTAATGACACGGGGAGTCATGATGTCTTTCACTAAAATTTTTCCAAAGTTTTTTGTTTTTGATATCTTATCCAATTCTTTTTTTAATTTTCCGTTGGTGTCTTTGTAAAACGATTTTTTCGCGATATCCCCTCGCCTTTTAATTGTTTTTTCGTCGTATTCAACAATATCCGTCTTTGAAACAACCCCTACCAGTCTTCCCTCTTTATCCACCACGGGGGCCCCATGAATATGGTTTTTGACAAGTATTTTTATAAGATCATTGATAGTGGTTTCCGGATGAACACAAACCACCTTTTCCGTCATTAAGTCTTTAGCCACAAATTTATACGTAGCCACAACCGTATCCTCCCATATACAGGAAAAATGTCTGAATTACTTTTTGGGGTTGATTCCCACAACGTATACATTGTCTCTCTTATCTCCCCATATCCCCAGCAACAGATAATCAGTACCACTTTTCTGTTTGTTCCATTTCTTACCATCGTAATAAAGTATCGTGCCATTATCACCAACGGCAAAGATATTCTTGTTATCAATAGCCCATACCTTCCTCAACCAGTTATCAGTACCACTTCGTTGCCTTGTCCATTGAATTCCATCATAATGAAGTATCAGTCCATCAGCACCCACAACAAAAACATTGTTTGTATCAAGAACACAAACGCTCATAAGTCTTTTATTTGTATTGAGCATTATCTTTTTCCATTCTTTTCCGTCATAATGAAGTACCGTTCCGTAATCTCCAACGGCGTATACATTATCTGCACTATTCCCCCTGATACCATAAAGCCAATTGAAGGTGCCGCTATCCTGTTCCAGCCATTTTTTTCCATTATAATGCAATATCTTTCCCAGTGCACCCACAATAAATATATACTTTGCATGCAAGCCCCAGGTGCTGCTGAACCAACTCGTGGTCATCATCGTGTATTTTTTCCATTCCGTACCGTCGTAATGAAGAATAGTACCATTATCTCCGGAGACATAGACATTTTTGGGGCTAATACCCCATATCCTGTTTAATCGGGAAGTTACATACGTTTCCTGTTTTATCCAGGAATTACCGTTATAATGGAGTACAATACCATTATCGCCGGCAGCAAAGATATTGCTGGAATCAAACCCATAAATACTATTAAGCCAGATACTGTATGCATTATAAATACAATTCCACGTCTTCCCATTATACTGCAATACAATACTATCGCTTTTCTTGTGTGTTACCGTCGGCGTTTCCAATCCCCATTCGTATTTTACTGGTTGTTCTTCTAAACCCCATTCTACTTTTGGTGTTTGATCTTCTAAATCCCACTCATCAGCAAGGATTCCTTTGATAGAAGAAAATAGTTGTATCCAGAAAACAATACCAATAAAAAAATATACCATTCTCATTTTATCGAATTTTATCATCTTCTTTTTCACACAACCTTTGTAATAGTATATAGGCATTTTTAAATGATTTCTTCTCATCAGGATGCCGCAGGAGGTAATCGTTTAGATATCGAAATGCCTCTTCATAGTCCTTCTTTGCAATGTAATTATCCAAAAGTAAGATAACGGGTCGATTATCATCGGGATTGCAGATCAACGCCCGCTGACAGTTTTTACAAGACTCATCATATTTCATATCATTATTTGCATTCCGGGCCTTATATAAAAATATCTCAGCAACCAGTTCTCTATCCTTCATGACCTTCTTTTGAGGATTGCACCTGTCCATTTTCTTTACGATACCGTCGCTATGGGTATGTTCAAAATAGTGTGTTTGTCCATTGGATACCAGCATATTATAAATATGTCCTGGCACAAAGATGTTCTTTATGTCGATACCAAAGTGTCGGCATATGATGGTAAACCGTATTGCATAGGAGAGGCAGTTTCCCACTCTAAGATTGAGGGTATCCCTGAGATCGTAGCAGTCGTTGTATGCCCCTTCATTGTCCTTTTCTTGTAACCAATCGAAAATTATCTGTGCCCTGGCTAATGGATCGCTTGTTTTGTTGATATCTGTTTCGTGACCAATTCTGGAGATAAGGATGTCAATTTTTGCCAGGTATCTCTGCATCTTTTTTTCGGTATTAACACCCGATGCAATAAGGCATGCCTGCTCAAATGGCATGTCTAGTTGTCCATCTTCTACATCATTTATTAATGCTATTTCAAGGCGGTTGGGGGTTTTTTTATGGATAAATCCTGTGTATTGTGCCGAATGGCAGCCCATAAGGAAGACAAACACTGTGATGAAAAACCATTTGATCGAGAGAAAATACTTCACAACCTACCCTACCCTTGCTTCAATCTCGGCAAGAAATTTTTCCTGACTAAATGGTTTTTCTAAAAAGGTTAGGCTGTGGCCTACTTCAAATATCGTTTTGTACGAACGCGGAGAAAAACTACTGGCAATAATAATGGGGATACTGACATACATGGGATTTGATTTCAATTGCTTCAAAAAATCTTCGCCTTTCATCTGGTCAAGTAACAAATCCAGGATAACGAGGTCGTGTTTTTCATTTTTTATCATTTCAAATGCCTGCTCGCCATATATAACACGTTGTACAGTATAGCAAGTATATTCTATCGTTGCGTAAAAAAATAAAACCCAACTTCGCCCTCTATTATGAGTATTTTTTATCCAAAGTACTGCCTCCTTTTATCACCGATAGCTTACCGTGTTACCACGGTAAACTTTTCTTTTTAGCAAGTTTTTTACTCCTCCTTTGCCCACTCCGATGGGGATAGAGGTCAGGGATCGGGGATCAGGAATTAGTGACCACACACCAGACCCAAACGCCTTTTTCCCAAGGGAGCTGTTTCTCTCTACCTCACCCTCATCCCCCTTGCGATGGAGAACAATGAAAAGGCATTTATCTTACCTCCCCTCAATTCCCCTCATTGCGAAGGAGGGAATACAGGGAGGGGGTTAATCTGGTTGCGGCTATGCATCACCAGGAAATACCCTGCTAAGCTATTGGCAAGGTAAATTTAAACGTGGAACCCTTCCCGCGACCTTCACTCTCTGCCCACAAATTGCCTTTATGGACATCAATGATGTTTTTACAGATCGCAAGGCCAACCCCGGCACCGTCCACCCGCGGACGTTCCTGGAAAAATCTTTCAAATAATTTCCCAAACTGTTCTTTCGGCAAACCAATACCAACCCCACTATCTTTTACGGCAAATTCTATGAAGTCATCCTTTTGTTCCAGGAAGACGTGAATCTCTCCTTTTTCCGTGTACTTTATAGCATTATCTATGAGGTTGGTGACTACACGATGAATCTCATCCCTATCACCAATTACCATGGGTAATCCCTGATTTACATGATTTACCAAAACTAGTCCCTTTTTTTCGGCCAAAAGTCTCATACCGGTAGTTATTTGTAAAACCAATTCAGCCATCTGAATGGGTTCTTTTCTGAACACCAATCTGCCTGCTTCCAAAACAGACAGTTCAAGAATACTACCGATGGTCTTCCGCAACCTTTGCAAACTGTTATTAATTATCTTGCTAAATTTCTCTTCCTTTGAACGGTCTATATGCGTTTTTTTCACTTCCATGGACCAGAGATCGATTGCCATTTGTACCTGCGCAACAGGTGATTTTAATTCATGAGATACGTCCCGAATCATTTTGTCCTTCATCTGATCGAGTGTCAATAATTCTTTATAAGCCTTTTCCAGATTGCGGCTCTGCTTTTCCAGTTCCTGGTTCATACGGACTAAGTCTTTTGTCCTTTCCTCAACTGTCCTTTCCAGGTTGGCTGTATATTCCTTGAGTATCTGGGTTTTTTCTTCCAGGAAACTGGCCATCTTGTTAAAGGAATTAGACAGTTCCCCAATTTCATCGTTGGAGGTAATTTTTACCCGTTTGCTGTAGTCACCTTCCGAAATGCTTTTTGTTACCTCGGTAAGATACAAGATTGGATCCGATATTTTTTTGCCAAAAAAGAATGCAAAGGAGATAACTGCAAGTGTTACCAGAATGATAATCGGAGTAACAATGGTATGGAGTTTTTTCACTGGACCGTAGCCTTCATTTACATCAATTTCAGCAATAATACCCCAGTCCAGTTCTGGAATCCATTGCCAAAAACCCAGCACCATAACGCCGCGATAGTCCATATAACCTTCTCCATCGTGTCCTTTCTTTCCTTTTACACATTCTTCGGCGCTCCTTGTAAGTTTTCCTGTTTTAGGATTTACTACCCTGAGTTCGAGGGTTGTTCTCTGATTGACTTGTCCACTTTCTTTGAGTTGTTTTAAGTACTTGGATTCAGAAAGCATAAATCCTTCTTTATTAATCAGATATGTTTCGCCTGTTTCCCCTAAACGGATGCTCCTCATGAGTTTACTGATCTCCATCACATCCACCCTCAGGCATACAATGCCTATGATCTTGTGCTCATAAATAACCGGCGTGGTAATATAAAGGGTCGGCAGGCCCAGCTCAAGCTTTCCATATTCATTCTCTAACGGAATTACCGATGGCGCAATGGGAGAAACAAACGTAATACCACTGACGGCCTTTTGGAAAAACTCAAATCCTGCGACATTGGTAATCACCTTTCCCGTTGAGGTCGTAATCTTCAAATCCCCAAAGCGGTCACAGATAAATATCTCCTTATATCCATAAGCCTCCCGGAGGGTGTTTAAATGGTGCAGGAGTCTATAAAAATTTTCACTCCCCTCCGATTTATAGATCACGCCGGGCACATTGGGGTTTTCGGCAACAATTTTGGCATCGGCCATTCTTTCTTCTATCCATCTTACAATAAGTTCTGCCTGTTTATGCCCGACACCTTCGAGATTTTGTATTAATGCGTCCTGTAATGCCTTTTTTTCCGTGGGGTAAACGAATACCCTCATAATAAAGATAGGAAACATAGCAAGGAGGATCGAAGAGATGATAATCTTCGTTTTTATGGATTTGTACGTGGGGATGTGAAATTTGCTCAAAACATTTGGGAAGACATTTTTCAGGTTTCGGTATTTATGCCGGATCTGTTTTATAATGGTATTCATGAATAGACTAACAGATTCCATTGCTTTCTGCAGTGAACACACAAATTTTATGTCATTACAAAAGTTACCTGTTTATACCGTGAGTTAACAGACGGCATCTTTCTCAGGCTTTAGAACCTGCAGCCCTCTGGTAGATGTTAACAGTATATTATTTTGTTATTGTTATTTGTGTAATCTTTGGTTTCTTTAAAATTATTTGAATTTACTTTTTACAAAAGAAGGAATGTTCTTCATATACTGATCGATCAGTTCACAGGTAATTTCGGTAGCGCCCTCCTTAATGGCAAAATCTTCAATTGATTTCTTTGCCCTAGCCCGAACAAATATGGGTGCCTCTTCAAGGCGTTTTTTTGCCTCCTCTGTCCATGCAGGTGTTACTGAAGTTTCTTTTTTTACCGCCTCACCTGCCGTCTTAATGTATGCCCGAAATTTGGTAATGATCCCCTCATTCTTGATTGTTCGTTCACCAAGAAATGCCTTAATTTTATCAATAACCTCTTTTTTGCGCGCATTTCTTAACTTTTCTTTGGCCTTGTCCCATGCATCCATTCGGAGTTCATCAAACCCAATATTCTTAATACGCTTTGATGCGAGTTGCATAGACTCATCCCTTATCTCAGAAAGGAATTTTGAGGTGATTTCTTTGTAACCGTGCAGCCTTGCCTTTTTCTGCATAAGCTTGTAGATGCCAGGCCGTACAAAGTCCGGGGCATTTGCCACCCTTTTCCGAGCCTCCTCAGTCCAGGGGATTTCCCCACCCTGCAATGACTCACCCCTACCCTTGCCCTCCCCAATCAAAGTGGGAAATTTATTCTCACATGAGTTTGTAACTGCCGTATCGTACGAAATCGGATGCATGTTGAATTCTATTTCCGGACTCTTCGCAATTTTACCGACAAGTACCTCCCCACCACTGACGACAGGGGTTGAGGAGACGGGGTTTTGAACCATTTCATCGTTTTTCATGGGAAATACCGTCTTCCTATTTGACATCATCTCTTCACGCGCAGCCCTCATAATAGCAACCGTCACTTCCTGATAATTGTTCTTCTCCGCAAAGCGCTCCACTCCTTTGATGACCATACCTCGCCCGAAGGAAGGGATCTGTTTCAGGATGCCCTTGGCCTCAATGCTCCATGGCATCGTAAAACTCTCTTCAATACCGAAGGTTTCTGATGTTGCCAATTGAATAACCTTGCTGCCATATTTCACGGGAACATAGTCACACCATGCATCCTCGTCCATCTGATTCCCTGTGGTCGCCAACGCGCGTGCGCGGCATCCCTTGCAGATATATTGAAATTCACACACACCGCACCGACCATTAAGGTTGGCATCCCGCAAGGTTTGAAAATTTTCAGAATCCTTCCAGATTTCTCCAAAGGTTTTCTCCCTCACATTACCAGAAGCATTTGGCATGTACGGACACGGCGTAACATCCCCTTCAGGGGTAATCCTGCAATAATGAGTACCGGCCGGACACCCCCCCGCATATGTCCGAATGAGTGGAGAGGAGGCGTCATGTTCATACACAATCCTTCGATAGTGCGGTGCACACTTTGCCCCCACCAACATCTTCCCCTGATATTTCTTTTGAATCTCGTAAAGTTTGCGCAACGCCTGATCATACTGGCGTGGTGTAATATCCGTCAGTTCTTGCCCCTTGCCAGTACAAACGAGGAAAAATAAATTAAAGACCTTGGCACCGAGGTTGTAAGAAAACTCAATAATATCAGGGATTTCTTGGAAATTTTTCTGGGTGACCGTGGTCTGTATTTGGAATTCGATGC
>JBKBTA010000071.1:0-13352 GCA_046291035.1 Candidatus Brocadia sp. | reverse complement strand
CGGGCGGGTTTACCTACGGAGATGACGTCTCAGCAGGAAAAATACTGGCAAACCAGATCAAATACAATTTGGAAGAAGATATTACGACCTTCATCAATGAAAAAAGACTCATCTTAGGTATCTGCAATGGATTTCAAACGCTGACAAAGGCTGGGTTATTGCCATTTGTAAATAAGCTTCAACAAGAAGCCACTTTGACCTTTAATGACTCTAACAAATTCGAAGACCGATGGGTGTATTTAAAAGTTTGTTCGAGCAAATCTATTTTTATCAAAGACGCCGACATTTCCACACTATATCTGCCCGTAGCACATGGGGAAGGGAAATTTATCACAAAGGACGAAACAGTCCTGAATAAAATTACAACGAATCATCAGGTGATCTTTAAATACGTAAACGAACGTGGCGAAGAAGCCGGCTATCCATGGAATCCCGCCGGCTCCATTCAGAACATAGCAGGTATCTGTGACCCCACAGGTCAAATCCTGGGCATGATGCCCCATCCGGAGAGACACGTAGAACCGACACAGCATCCGCGTTGGACACGCAACGGATTGAAGGAATTTGGAGACGGTTTCCTGATTTTCAGGAATGCAGTCGAGTACGTTAAATCTAACTTATAATAGTTCACCACAAAGGTATAACGAGCACAAAGAAAATGAGGAATGAATTTATAACTACCCCAATCCCCTTCTTGTAAAGGAGAGGGCAAAGGGGTGGTCTTCAATCGATTATCTGCCATATTAGTTATGAGATCGAAAACTGAATAAATATTTGGGAAAATATTAACAACGGAGGCATGACATTATGCAGAAAACTGTTGCCGTAAATAAAGAAAGTGCACCTGCAGTTGATTTAACCAAATGCCGGGACATACTTTCAAAATATAACAGCGCAATCCCTGCAGACCTTATACCTATCTTACAGCAAGTGCAGGATGCGTATGGATATCTACCCCGAAACGCTATAGAAGAAATAACAGCCCGCACACGCATCCCCTTGAGTAAGATTTATGGCGTCATTACCTTTTACTCGCAATTTTCTCTGGAACCCAGGGGCAAACATACGATTAAAGTTTGTACCGGTACGGCATGTCACATCAAAGGCGCGCCCGATATAAAGAAAAAAATCACGGAGGTACTTCAGATCAATGAGGGTGAAACAACACAGGATTACAAATTCACGTATGAACCGGTGGCCTGCCTGGGGACGTGTTTCTTGGCGCCGGTCATGATGATTGACGATAGGTACTATGGAAAACTAACCATTGAGAAAACAGAGGCTATTCTGAAAAGTTATTAAACGAATTTAGATAAAACAAATTGAATCGCTAGAAAGGCAAAAACTGAAAATTGGGAAATCAAATAATCTTACAGGAATATATGGAGAAATTAAAAACGCTTTATTTCTTTAATTTAAAAGCTTTATAAAAAGACCAAAGGAAAATATGAAGAAGTTTTTGCAATTGAAAAAGGAGAATTTAACGTGGAAAAATTAAAAAACCCTGAGGATCTCCTGAAGTTCAGGAAATCCATCGAGTCGAAACGCCGCCCTGACATGGTGCGCATATTTATCTGTACCACAGGGTGCAGGGCGCTGGGGGCTGAGGAAGTATGCAAGGCATTCAAGACTGAGATTGAAAGGCAGTCGCTTGCGGAGAAGATAGAAATTGTAGACACGGGATGTCAGGGTCTCTGTGCAAGGGCACCGGTCTTGACTATAGAGCCCATGGGTGTTTTCTACGGACGCGTAACGGAAACCGATGTCCCGGAAATTATTTCCCGAACCATCCTTAAAGGTGAAATTATCGAACGTCTCTGTTATGTGGAGGCAGGCAAACGCATCCCTTATATCCGCGATATCCCTTTTTACAACAAACAAAAAAAGGTCGTCTTGAAAAATTGTGGCAATATCGATCCAAAAAATATAAACGAATACCTCCTGAGAGACGGTTATTTGGCGTTTTCAAAGGTGATCTCCAGCATGACGCCAGAACAGGTGATTGATGAGATCAAAAACTCAGGTCTGCGGGGCAGGGGTGGAGCGGGATTCCCTACAGGAAACAAATGGGAATTCGTCAAAAAGGCACAAGGGGATATAAAATACCTGATCTGCAATGGTGATGAAGGAGATCCGGGCGCCTTTATGGACCGGGCAGTCCTCGAAGGCGATCCCCACTCAGTTATTGAGGGGATGCTCATTGGCGCCTATGCAATCGGGTCACAAAAAGGATTTGTCTATGTACGTGCGGAATATCCCATTGCCGTGGAACATCTGAAAATTGCCATAGAACAAGCCAAATCACTGGGTCTTTTGGGTAATAACATCCTCGGATTAAATTTCAGCTTCGATCTTGAAATCAAAATGGGTGCCGGCGCCTTTGTATGCGGCGAAGAAACCGCCCTCATTGCCTCCATTGAGGGAAAAAGAGGCATGCCGCGCCCACGTCCCCCATTCCCGGCTACCAGTGGCCTTTGGGGAAAACCTACAAACATTAACAACGTAGAGACCTTTGCAAACGTGCCTGTTATCATTCTGAAAGGTTCTGAATGGTACAAGTCCATTGGTACGGAAAGCAGTAAAGGGACAAAGATATTTGCCCTAGCTGGCAATGTGAAAAATACCGGCCTTGTTGAAGTACCGATGGGAACTACACTCCGTGAGATTGTCTTCGATATCGGGGGAGGTATTCCAGGTCGGAAAAAATTCAAGGCTGCACAGATGGGCGGTCCTTCCGGCGGATGCGTACCCGCTCAGCATCTTGACCTCCCCATCGATTACGAGACCGTAAAAGAGGTGGGGGCCATTATGGGTTCCGGTGGTCTTATTGTAATGGATGACTCGGCCTCCATGGTCGATATTGCGCGTTATTTTATGGAATTTTGCCAGGATGAATCCTGTGGAAAGTGTGTACCGTGCAGGATTGGAACAAAAAGAATGCTCGATATCCTCACACGGATCACGAAGGGACAGGGCAAGAAAGAGGATATCGGATTATTAAAGGAACTGGCCGAAGTCACCAAAACAGCGTCCTTATGTGGTCTTGGACAAACGGCAGCGAACCCTGTGCTTTCTACCATCCGGTATTATCTTAATGAATACGAAGAATTAATCAGCAAAAAAGAAGTTCAAGCAAAATAAAGATGTTTTACAAACCAACATGGTGAAATATGAAGGTACTTCTCATCGGGGCAGGAAAAGGCGGCTCTGCCCTTTTATCCATCCTGCACGAAGATAAGGAAATTGAGATTGTTGGAGTGGTGGATAACAATCAAAATGCTGAAGGTCTAAAGATCGCAAGACAGTACAACATCCCCACCTACTCCCATTATGAAAACTTGATAAAAAGGGAAGACCTAGACGTTATCATTGATGTCACAAGAAATCCACAAGTTCTCCTCGATATCGAAAAAAACAAACCTGCAAACACTGAGATCCTGGGTGGTTTAAGTGCTAAACTCATATGGAGCTTGGTGGAAGAACGGAAGAAGAAAGAGGAGGAAATCCAAAAAAGTCTATCTGAACAGAAGGCCCTTTACCGTATTGGAATCATGCTTTCCTCGGCAAGAGAAATGAATGAGGTGTTTCAAACCATCGTAAGAAGCGGTTTGGAAATAACTAACACCCCTGCAGGAAGTCTTGCTTTGTATGACGCAGAAAAGAACGAACTGGAACTCACCGCAGTACATGGTTTCAGCCCGGAGTTTTCCTTAAAAGCAACACGATGGAAAGTAAGACCCGGTGGCCTTACCAGTAAAATCCTCGCACAAAAACAGCCCTTTGTGGTACCCGATATCAATGAAGAGTCCTCAATGGACACACGAGTCATCATGGCTGAGGGCATCCGCTCCCTGGTAGCTACTCCTCTTACTACTGAAAATAGGATTGTGGGTATCCTTTACGTGGACGATTACAAACCACGCAATTTTACCAAAAGAGATATCTCTATTTTAGGGCTCCTGGCTACTCAGGCAACTATCGCCATCGAAAAGGCGAAAATGCAAGAGCAGCTTGAACTGAAAAATCGGGAACTCAAGCATACCATGGATTACCTGCAAAATATCCTGGAT
The DNA here is from genome assembly GCA_046291035.1 of Candidatus Brocadia sp. Classification (GTDB taxonomy): domain Bacteria; phylum Planctomycetota; class Brocadiia; order Brocadiales; family Brocadiaceae; genus Brocadia. Next base: position 9,282 of record JBKBTA010000071.1, on the reverse strand, counting down.
AATTCTGCCGATATGATTATTACCTCTGATATAGAAAATAATGTGGTAGAGTTTAATAAATGTGCAGAAGAAATCCTGGGATACTCTCAAAATGAGATTGTAGGAAAATCACTCGCTGGATTATTTGCCAACCCTGATCATTTCAAAATATTATTAGCAAAGATTAAACAGGAAGGGAAAGTTTCTAATCAGGAAACCCAGTTCATTACAAAGGAAATGAAGACTGTTGATATCAGCCTTACCTTATCTCAGCTCAAAGATTCTGCGGGGAATATGATCGGAACCGTTGGAATTAGCAAAGATATTACAGAATTTAAGAGGACCCAGGCACAACTCATCCAGGCTGGAAAACTTGCCGGTATAGGTCAATTAGCTGCAGGCATTGCCCATGAAATCAACAATCCGTTGAGTGGTGTATTGGGATACGCCAAAAGACTTATGAAAAAGGCAGAGGACGAAGAACTCAGGAAAGTCCCTGCCTTCGAAACCTTTCCCAGAGAAATGAAACTTATCGTAGATTCTGCCCTGCGCTGCAAGAAAATCATCGAGGGACTCCTGAAATTCTCCCGCACGTCGGAGACAGAAAGTATGAATGTAAATGTAAATGAAGTGCTTGATGAATCTCTGGTGCTGTTCGGAAATCAGTTATCATCCCATAACGTTGAGCTGAACAAGATTTTAAGTCCCAATATCCCCGCCATTCGTGCCAATCATACTCAGATACAGCAAGTTTTTACCGATATCATTATCAATGCATTACAAGCCATGCCACAGGGGGGCAAACTGACGATCGTTACAAGGCCGATAAATTCTTCAGCCGTTGAAATTGAATTTACGGACACAGGGGAAGGTATCCCCAAAGAAAACTTAACAAAGATATTCGAACCGTTCTTTACTACCCGGGAACCAGGTAAAGGAACCGGATTGGGCTTGTACATGATTTACAGGATATTACAAAACCATCACGGACGGATAGATGTCAAAAGCGAGGTAGGAAAAGGCTCAACTTTTACGATAACCTTACCCTGTAGCCATTAAATAAACACAGAAGAAAATTCAAGAGCCGTAACAACAACTAAAAGTTTGCGGTAGGCAGTAAGAGAGGGCAACAAATTCCCACTGTGAATTATCAACTGCCTACTGCTTGCTGTCAACTGAAACAGCAGGCGAAAGTTGCTAAAACTTATAAAACCAGAGGTTTTTATAACGGTATACACGATTGATAGGGAGGATTACCATGCCAGGCGAAAGAATCTTAGTCATTGACGATGAAGAAATTATTTGCGGTTTACTAAAAGACACCCTGACCGATGAAGGGTATCAGGTAGAAGCAGTCACTGACAGTAAAGAAGGTCTTGAGAAGATTCTCAGGGGAGAGCCTTTCGACATACTTCTGACGGACATTCGGATGCCAAAGAAAGACGGGATGCAAATACTCAAAGAAGCAAAGAGTCGCATGCCGGATTTGATCGTTATCATCATAACCGGGTACCCCAGTATCGAAACTATTCGGGAAGCAAGTGAATATAACGCCTTTGATTATATTACAAAGCCTCTCGATCCCGATGAGGTATCTGATTGTGTTAGGCGTGCACTGGAAGCGCGAAAATTATCTAGGGAATTAAAAATCCCCGAAAAGCCGCCCAGGATACTTGTGGTAGACGATATGCAATCGGCATTGTTTCTGGCCGAAGGCGTATTAGAAGACGAGGGTTATCATGCGGAAATTGCACAAAACGGACAAGAGGCCATCGAAAGGTTCAAACAAAAACACTTTGATATCGTCATCGCCGACCTCCACATGCCGGGTATGGACGGCATTGAACTCCTGAACAACATCAAAAAACTGGACATCAAGACACTTGTCATCATCATGACGGCTCGGCCCAGCATAGAATCAGCCATCCAGGCCTTCCGTCATGGTGCCTATGACTATATTACAAAACCCATCGATCCTGATACTATCATTAATACCATCCAGCGAGGGTTTGAAAAACACCAACTCGAGATCAATACGGATAAGTTGCTAAAACGCCTTCAGGACCTGCGCCAACAATTAATTGATGAAAATACTTCGCTCATAAAAGAAAGAGACTTTGCGAATAACATCTTAAATGCCGTTCCGGACATTATTATCACTACAGACGAGCATGCCAACATATGCGCCATTAATAGTGCAACTATAGAACTTCTGGGCTATAAAAAGGAAGAACTCCTGGGGAAACCCGTTGACAGCATCTTTGACGAAAAGAAAAACTTTTTTAAGGGAATGGATTTTGAGAAAATGTTAAAAGAAGGCCGTGTTTACAACTATCCGCTGACTTGCATCACAAATAAGGGCAATAAGATAAAGACAGTCTGGTCTGGAGCCCCTATCATCGATAAAGAAAAAAAGACAAAAGGTGTTGTAGGAATTGGGAGAAAATAGTATACTTAATTTTATAATTGTGAGTTTAATACCCGAGTAAATAAATGATAAATTTTTTCCTTTTGCAATTGTCCACGTTGATTCGTGGTTAAACAAAATATCATGAGAATTATATCTATCACTGGTACAGCTAGCGGCGTGGGGAAAACGACCATTGCACGGTTCTTACTGCAACATTTAGAGGATTTTTCTGCCTTAAAAATCACCACAAATCATGAAGGTAACTGTCCCAGACACTCTGATTGCAATGTATGTGAAACTATGAAACGCCCATACACAATCACCATTGACCCGCTTCAGATCAATCAATCTGGTAAAGATACCGCTTTATTTAAAAATGCCGGTGCCCCAAAGGTCGTCTGGCTTCAAACCCACTCTGAATATCTGAACGTGGGCATTGCAGATGCATTAACCTACTTCAACAAAAACGATTCAATCCTTGTAGAAGGCAATAGCTTCCTGCATGCACACGAAGCCGACCTCAGCATCCTTGTCGCCACACCCAGGGAAACGAAAACCAAGCGTTCGACAAGGCAAATTGTTTCTAAGATCGATCTGGCAGTAATTAACAAATATGCAGATGACACTATAGACGATATCATGAAAACCCAGGAAAGATTACAAGAGATCGGTTGTTACGCACCTGTTCATATTATAAACCCACTTCAGGGAAATAACCCCCAAAATAAGATTTTTCTTAACCACATTAAAGAAATGATTGGACAGCCAATCCAATCTATATAAAAAAGAATAGTACAAACTGTAACAATAATCATAAATGCTTCTGAAATGATGCAGGATGCATAGTACAGCATAGCCGCGACCAAAGATCCTTCTCTTTCCCTTCGCAAGGAGGGGACTTCGTCGTAAGCTCAGTCGAACGATGAAGGGGAGGTCTTCCATAGACTATTTGCCATATAGATTATGGGCACGAAGACTTTCAGATTATCCTTAATATGTTTGAAGGATTCCGTGAAAACAGACGAATAAGAGAAGTAGTTACACAGAGACACAAAGCCGCAAAGAAATATAATTTACCGCAGAGTACGCCGAGGACGCAGAGAAAGACTTAAAATATTTTTCTCTCTGCGTTCTTTGCGCCTCTGCGGTAAAATGCATTCCATAAATCTTTGCGTCTTGGGGGCTTTGCGTGAGAAAACAGAAGGAATTTCTTTTCCGAATCGTTCGGGTTATGGATTGCAGAAGCCACAAGAAAATTCCCCCGGATATATCTTTATCATCTTGCTACCGAAGCAAGAAATATCAAAAAACAGATTGAGAAGATACTTACTGAAAACTTATAGCGCAACCGTTCGCGCCTGCATAACGGCATTATTATGGGGATTGCTCAACAAACATTACGATGATTTTGAACCTGGAAAATATTTTGACGGTAATTTTCCCTTTTGGTAATATGGTAAATATAGTTTGGAACAACATCCTTGTAGTTAGTGACACTTTCCCAAAGTCTTTAATGTAAGACGATATGTCCTTTGAAAGGAGAAAAATGCAGAAAAAATTAATCCTATCAGACCCTGCGGTGATGATGGGCAAACCGGTTATTGCTGGAACACGCATTACCGTAGAGCTTATTTTAGATAAGCTTGCTGCCGGTGAAACTATCGAGCAAATTCTAGATGCTCATCCCCGTCTTACTCGCGATGCCATTCAAGCAGCCTTGTCTTTTGCGGCTGATTCATTACGGGATGAGGTAGTTTATCCGATTCAGGAGATAGTTTGAACTGTCTGGCAGATGAAAGTGTAGATCGGCAGATAGCAGAGCGTTTAAGGCAAGATGGTCATCAGGTATGGTACGTTGCTGAAATGGAGCCGGGGATTTCAGATGAGAATGTGCTCGATCTTGCGAACAGGAGAAGATGTCTGTTAATAACAGCGGATAAGGATTTTGGGGAATTGGTATTTTTGCAGCGACGCCTGATGTCAGGTGTCATACTTATTCGTTTGACGGGGTTATCCCCAGTGAATAAGGCGGAAGTGATTGCTTCGGCTTTAAAGAAGCATAGCGCAGAGTTAGACCAAGCATTCACCGTTATTATGGCAGGAGCTATCCGTATTCGTAAACGGAAAATATAGGAAACAGCCACGTCCCTTAACACACCACAAATACAAAGTTTATAAGTCATCTACTTCGTTTGTGCTTGCGCTAAAATTCATGGAAATGGGAAAAATTACGATATCCATCTTAAAGTATTATTTTTGATTTTCAGGATATTTATTTGACTCATTTATCAAACAAAATAGTGTGTGATCCTATTTTTCTTACCCATTCTACACAACTATAAGAAGAGAGGGATCAAATGCGAGCGGAGCGGCATTCCAAAAACTAATAACTGGGGAGGATATTGAGAAACGCAAAGAGGTTCTCCGCCAAGAAGAATCACTTCCTTTCGAGAAGTCTCAGCAGTTCGTATCTGATTTCGTGGAAGCATTTAACAATTTAGATGGAATTCAACAGGAGTGGCATCGTCAGGCGAGAACGGCATTCAATGTAGAATTACTAATGACTATTGTTGCAGTCTTGATAATTTTCTTTGGTGTAATTCTTCTATTATTACGGGAAGTGTTACAGTTAGCGTGATTACAGGGATTTCGGGAATAATTATCAAAGTGATAAGCAAATTGCTTTTCCCTATTAGTAAAGAGGCAAATGATAGGCTTGACCGACTAGATAAGACCCGGTCAGCAATGCGGGTTATTGCAGGAATTAGTGACCCAGCAAAGAGAGAGACAAAGCCATAGGCAATTTAGCCGTGAGCCTGCGGGAGTTGATGAGGGGCGGTCTTTAAAGTCGTAGGTTGGAGTTAATGAACGAAACCCAACATTTCCGTAAACGCTATGAATAGGTGATGTTGAGTTTCACATACGCTCTGCTCAACCTATACGACTCAACCCAACCTTACACAACTTATTTCTGAAATAAATGCGTCATCTTTAATTGCAGGCTCAAATAAATATGGAGGAAACATGGGGAAAAATATAAGCTTATAATTATTATCCTGGTTTTGGACTGACTTGTGCAATTTCAAGTGCGAAGTGTGCTTTCGGACAAGGCGCGTCTCACGCCCAACAAATGCGTTTTTCCGGAAAGCACGCTGCAAAAATTTGTTCTAGACATGGCTAGTTTTGGTGTCAAGTCCCTACGCTTTTACGGAGAAGGCGAAAACATGCTTCATCCAAAATTTCTTGAGATAATAATGCTTCCAAAAGCCGTTGGCCTGCGGACCTTTCTCATAACAAACGGAACAATGCTTGGCTCTGGCTATAAGACATGTACGCGCTGCCTTGACTACCTTAGAGTAAGCTTTAACGCCTTGACTCCTGAAAGTTACAAGAGAGTGCATAGGATAGAAAGCAAGTAAACATACTTTGCTGTCCTGGATTCTATCAAGAAAGTGAGGGAAGAAAGGCACAAGCTAGGCAGCTGTCTGCCTTTGTTGAACATGATCTGTGTCATTGTCAAGGACAACAGATGATGCCTTGAATGGAAGGCTAGCGAGAGACTTGAAAGATACTGGATTGGATTTTTTTGTCCTGAAAAGCGACAGGATATGGGACATGTCTCCTGAAGAAAAGCAGAAATATTTTCCATAATCGAGCGCTCCAAGAATGTAGGCATCAAATAGCTGATTACAGTGGATACACCAGCATCGAGCCTGCTCAAGCCATGGACTGCGAGCAAAGGCTACATGATATTTGGCTTTCTCCACAAAGGTCATTTGCAGCATGCCAGAAGCAAGGCAACTCCAAAGAATTGCGGCCTTTGCTTTTGGGGAGACTTTCACAGGATAATGAACTTTCTTTCTTGAAAGAGAGCTTGGGGTTGGCAATGCCTGAAAGCGATTGTTCTGCTGGCTCTTCCGGAAGGAACGAGCACTATGATAGAACACACTTGTTTTGGGAGCTGCGCTCTGTAGAATATTCTGCAGAGCACAAGCATAATATTGTTGAAAAAATCATTTCTGTTCTGCGTTCTGTTAATGCTGTTAATGTGCTTGATGTCGGCTCTGGACCAGGCCACTATGCAGTCAAGCTTGCTTCTGTTCTCGGCTGCAATGTTACCTGCCTTGATTTTTCTGGTTTCCACTCTCTTTATCGTGATTTTGTTTTTTTCGGAAAATATTTAACTCCATTAATTCCTTTAAGAAAACCGCACATTTTTTTATCTTTTGTTTGGGTATTAATTCAATGCGGTTGCCGAAGAGACGATTCGTGACCGTTGCTTACCTTGGCAGTATAGCCCAGATGCGGCACTGTCCGCCAGATCCACCCTCGATCTTGATGGGCGCTATAATAAGCGTGGCCCCCTTTGGGGGTAATTTGTCAAGATTGGCTACATTCTCAAGGATGAATTTTCCCGCACGATTAATAATATGATGGACCTGAAAGTCTGAGCAATTTCCGCAATCACCACTGAGCGTGTCAATACCAATGCCTCTGATACGCCTCTTTTCCACCAAGAAGACGGCAGCCTCTTTCGAATAGCCAGGAAAGTGCATGCGTCTATTGCTATCCATGTTTTTATAATCTTCAAAATTATGCCAGCGTTTACTCCATCCGGTATTTAATAACACGATCGAACCATCAGGCATTTGCCCATGTGCCTTTTCCCATAATAAAATATCTGCCAGTGAAAGAGTATAGTCTGGGTCTTTCTCCGTCTTGTCCGTTACATCGATAACAATAGCGGGGCCGACCAGTTGTTCAAAAGGGATTTGGTCCACCGAGGCCTGATTTAGCTCAAAATGGTTCGGCGCATCGATATGAGTTCCCAGGTGTTCGGGCGTACTGTACCTGCCGGAAAATACCATATCCTTTTTGATATTGGCAATGACTTCATATTTAAAAGGGGTATAGTTCCCTACCGGCCAGTGGGCATTTTTTTCATTCAGGGGATAAGTCAGATCAATAACCGAAGCCTTACCTTCCATGACATCTTCAAGAGCACCAGCCCATAAATACGCCTCCTGTAAAAAGAACATTATCCCCAACATAAATATTTTCAAAAATATTTTCATTACAGATTCTCCTTTTATTTTTAAACTTAAACAATAAAACTTAGCCATCATTAAACCTGCATATATTAATTATTGCCAGAATATTTTTAAAGAGATACAATGATAGTGTAATTCTTCAATAATTTCTAACATCAGAGGCATTTTCGTGACACCGATGATATTTCAAAGAAAAACTCCGGGTTTTGCAAATTCTGACACGCTATCTGTTATTTACAGATCAAAAATGGGGGTATGAGAACCATGATAAGAAAGGCGTTGCTTTTAAAGATTTTCGATGCTGCTTACATGCAGAGATGGAATGACAAGATACGCCCTATAGAATTAATAGAATTGGATAAGCAAGCTCATAAAATGGTGATAGCCTATTTCTTAGGTAAATTTGAGGAAGATAAACCGGAATTTAACTGGATAAACATCATTGAAGGGGGGATCTTTGAACTTTTGCAACGCCTCGTCCTTACCGATTTAAAGCCACCAATTTTTTATGAAATAAAGAAAGATGCTGCAAAGTATAAGCGATTAAATGAATGGGTGTATAGCGAGCTGGGGTCGATTATATCACCGTTAGGTGATGATTTTTGTAAAAGGTTTAACAGCTATTTTTTGAAGACGGATGATACCTTAAATAAAAGGATTTTAAGCGCTGCTCATTTTTATGCTACAAAATGGGAATTTGACATTATAGAACGTGCAAATCCCAATGGCTACGAGATAGATAGGATAAAGAAAGACCTGCAGGAAAAACAGGAAAAATACTACGACTTAAAAGGTATGGAACAACTAACAAAACATATGAAATATGAAAATTTCATTAACTTATGTGGTCAACTCAGATTCCAATTGCGATGGTCTCATCTCCATAGAATACCAAGGACATCCGTTTTGGGACATTCGTTATTTGTTGCAATACTTTCCTATCTGTTTTCCTTGGAGATAAAAGCATGTGCACGAAGATGCGTAAACAATTATTTCACAGGCTTATTCCACGACCTGCCAGAGGTTCTCACCCGTGATATCATTTCTCCGGTGAAGAGGTCTGTTGAAGGGCTCAGTGATCTCATAAAAGAATACGAGAGAGAACAGATGGAGAAAGAAGTATATGGCCTGATTCCTGAGGAATGGCATTCAGAAATTACCATGTTTACCGAAAATGAATTCGACAGCATTGTAACCTTACATCAGAAAAAGAAGAAAGTAACCAGCGAGGATATCAGTGATAAGTATAATGATGACAAATTTAATCCGAGAGATGGAGAACTCGTTAAGGCATCTGATAATCTTGCCGGATTCATAGAGGCATCGGTTGCAATACGGAACGGGAGCGCCAGCCCGGAACTTCAGGAGGCGAGATTATCATTAAAAAAACAGTATGAGAAAACGAGCATCGCAGGGATAAATTTTGGAGAAATTTATGCAGATTTCGATTAAGACAAAAGGCTATTGAGTTTACTCAGGAAAAAATCGATCAGTAAAGAAATTTACTCTTCATGATCAATTACCTATCACTGTATAATGAAACATTCATGACCTTCGGTAACAAAGGGGGATGAAATCTCCCCTGTGCTGTCATTCTGAACGAAGTGAAGAATCTCTTTTACTGCTCAGGGTAAACTCCGTGAAGAATCTCTTTCACCGCTCAGGGTGACATTTTCACTGGCCTTTGTGAGCCGAAGGGTCGTGGATGTTTCATTTAAAAAGCCCTTTCCCCAAAAACGGATCCAAAGCGCTTATTAAATGATTCGGGGGTAAAATGGAAATTCTGGGGGCCGTGGACTTCCACACAATAGGCAGCACAAACGGCCCCTATTTTAGCAGCAT
>JBKBTA010000070.1:0-13458 GCA_046291035.1 Candidatus Brocadia sp. | reverse complement strand
TAAAGGGGTGTGAATCTGTCCGCTGTCCGCTGTCCGACTCCTACTCCCAAACTATGGTATCCGCTCTATGGCGCGGTTATTGTCTTCGCTAATTTCAGGTACGTGACCATCGGGGTCTATACTGGAGATGAGATACTTTCCCACCATACTGGCGGTGTCCTTAATTTTCAGCTTGATATTCTTGGTCTTGCCCGCCTTGAGCTTCTTCACTGTGGAGATCTTCTTGAGCGTATCCCCTTCATCAAGGGTCGCATCGTCAGAGAGATAGGTCTTGACGCTAAACGTGCCTGAGTCCTCGTTCCCACGGTTCTTTACCCTGAGTGTGGCCTTTACGAGTTTCCCATTCTTTTTACTGATAGGGCCTTCCATGAACAGACCCTCTGGGTCGCTCACCAGGTCTGCCCTGGCACAGGCTGGGTCGGATTCGCAGTCTGCGTCGTCGCAGTCTGTCAGCCCATCGCAATCGTTGTCAGCCAAGTCATTACATATCTCAGCGCCCCCGGGGTTTACATTGGCGTTAGTGTCATCGCAGTCCTGGTTATTAGTGACGTAACCCGGTGGTTGTGAGCAGGCCTGGGTGGTATTGTCCGGGTCTCCGTAACCATCCCCGTCTGCATCCCTGTAGTAAGTATTCTTCACGCCTTCGTCTACCTGGTTATCGCAGTCATTGTCCTTACCATCGCAAATCTCAGGGGCCCCGGGGTAGACGCTGGCGTCAGTATCATCACAATCCTGCCCACAGGGGGAGGCGTAGTAGCCGTCCCCATCCTTATCCAGCGGGCAATCGGGGTCCTGGCAGTCTATCAGCCCATCGCAGTCATCATCCACCCCATTCGTACAGGAGGTCTCATGCGTCGGGGCACAGGCAAGGTCGCAAGCACAGTCGGAATCCTCGCAATCTACCAGCCCATCCCCATCATCATCCTGGCCACCCGTGCAGATTTCATGCTGTTCCTTCATTAAGGCAATGTTAGTAAGGGGATTCCCCCAGTTTACAAAGAGGAGGACACCTTCCGTGTGTTCAATTGCGGCTCTATCTCCTGGAGACTCTGTGCTTGCTTCGGTCACCTCATTGCCGTCTGCGTTAAGGAGGATGGTTTCTGTAGTTTCGCTGGCAGGAGGCCAGTTTTTTCCATCAACAGAAAGGGCAGTCCTCTGTCGTTCAAGTAGTAGACCATAAAAGAGCCGATAGCCTGAGCCATCGGCTAGTTTCAGGACGTAGGGGTCATGTCCCTGTTCATATAGTATACTGAAGTTAGCGAAGGTCAATCCATCGGAGGAAGTGCCTATCACTAAGTCAGAGGGCTTAAACGCATCCTTACCATAGTTGGCGGAGATTAATATAACATAGTCATCGTCTGCGAAGCGGATTACGTAGCAGTGCCCGGCCAGTGAGAACTGGTTGGATCCACCGTTGGGATAGTTTATGTCAATGCGCGTGCCTTCCCTCGCCCAGTTTATACCATCAGCAGAGGTAGCGCTCTTTACACGGAAATCCGGAGGCATGGTACCCTGGGTGGAGGCCTGGTAGTACATCCTGAACGTTCCGTCGGAAAGTCGGACTACACGCGGCCCACTGATCACCCCTTCGTTGGCGGGGATTCCATCGGGACCGTCATCCCCGTCTCCATCCCCGATAAGCCTGTATCCCTCTTCTACTGTCCAATTGATTCCATCAGTAGAGGTGGCACTCTTTATGACAGTACGTGCCCCGGAGGGTAGGGTTTCAGGGGGTACAGCACCGTAATACATCCGATAAGTCCCGTCCGGCAGTTGAATGATATCCGGCATCATTACACCTACTGATGCATCATTTGCATCCCCGGTCGCATTTTGCCCAACTGCATACTTTTCAAACTTCCATGTGTATGTAACCTCTACGGCTTGGACTTGCCCCACAGGCACATAAATTACAAATAGAAACCAGGCACAATACCTTGTTAAATGCCATAGTAGACATCTTCCAACCATTTGTGGTAAATGAAGGGGAGACCACTTGCCGTTCATCATGGAATCGCCTCCTGGGCAACCACCTATAATCTTCTTACTTAGGATAACAGCTTACCAACCATCGGGGGAAAGTCAACAAGATTTTTGGCGAATAGGGGTTAGTCATCATGTTGCTTCAGCAACACCCTGAAACGATGAAAATTGAACTTTTTGCTGTATAATTAATGAAACATTTATGACCTTCGGTCACAAAGGGGGATGAAATCTGCCCTTTGCTGTCATTCCGAGCGGAGCGAGGAATCTTCAAGATTTCTCCCTTCGGTCGAAATGACAATTACAGGTGAAAACCAATAGTTACGCCATTTTCGATCCGGAAAGAAATTTCGCGTAAGAGTACAACCATTATTCGTAACGTACGGACAGCAAAATACCAGCATTAAGCATGACTCAAGTGTACTTTTGCCCTGGCCCTGAAATGGAATTTCAGGGGAACCTCTGAAAAGGGGAGTTTACTACGGAGTTGATTGGAAAGATACCGTTCGTAATCGCTGTCAAAGAGTTTCGGGTCATTCACAAAAAGGACAAATGTGGGAGGGGATACACCCACCTGGGTGGCATAATAAATTTTTGGTGATTTCACCTTCTTGCGTGTCGGACGATGCAAGGACAGGGCTTCTTCCAGCGCCTGATTCAATTCAGAAGTCGTAACACGGGTGTTAGCCTGCTCATAAAGTTCCGTTGCCAAATGCATCATTTCTACAACGTGCTCATTATTCTTTGCGCTGATGAAAGAGATCGGAGCAAAGGAGAGTCCCGGCAGGCATTGGTAAATATAATTATTAAATTTTTCTGTTTCTATCCCGTGTACCAAATCCCATTTATTAATTACAATAATGCACGGCTTATATTCGGAGATAATATAATCCCCCAATTTTTTATCCACCTCGGATACTTTTAACGTGGCATCAATTAGAAGTAGCACCACGTCCGCCCTCCGAATGGATCGCTCTGCCCGCGCCATACTATAAAATTCGATAGAATCCTTGACCTGCTTCTTCTTCCGCACACCGGCCGTATCAATCGCCAGGAATTGTTTACCGGCTATTTCAAATCGCACATCCACTGAATCCCGTGTAGTACCGGGCACCTCGCTGACAATTACCCTTTGTTCCTTAGCCAGGGTGTTGATTAACGTGGATTTTCCTGCATTCCGCTTCCCGACAATGGCGAGTTTCATCACAGGTTCAGGAGAAACCTGTTCTGGACATGGTGCCGGTAATAATGAAATAATCCTGTCCAGCAATTCAGATCGTCCAAATCCCTCCAGGGCAGACATTAAAAGCGGCTCACCAAATCCCAATTTATTAAAGTCGGCCGCCTGGGACTCAAACCTGGGTGTATCTACCTTATTGGCAATAAGGATAATCTTTTTCCCCAGACGTCTCAACTTCTCGGTAACCATACTATCCAGAGGGGTCACTCCTTCACGCACATCTACCACAAACAGAATGAGATCCGCCCTGAGAAGTGCAATTTCTATTTGCGCTTCTATCTCTACGGTAAGCCCGTCCACATCCTTTACTCCCATTCCGCCCGTATCGACTAACTCAAATACATAATCCTTATACCGGATTTCTGTCGAAACGCGATCTCTTGTAACCCCGCTGGTGGGCTCGACGATGGAGATCCTGCGCTTCGCAAGGCAATTGAGCAGGGAAGATTTTCCTACGTTTGGTCTGCCGACAATAGTAACGACGGGAATAGTCATTGTTTAACCTTTAATTGAACTGTATTATTAACGTGCATAATAAAAAGCAATTATACAAAATAATCGGGATATGGGAATGAAAAATCAGTTACCCTTCCCTAACACCTTTCATCAAGTGAGGGGAATAAGAGGGGAAAGGTTGCATCTCCACTTTTGAGAGATGGTCAGAGTAAAGGATATTGTCGGATGAGATTAAATCAGGCCTTCGGTAACTTCCTCAATGTAGAGCAATGAGGCTCGTCGCTCTACAACCGCAACTTTGAAATTCCAAACATTTATTTATGAAGGCTTTGTTTCTTCGCCTGAAGAAGGACTTTCTTTCTTATCTTCCATTGAAGAAGGTTTTTCTAATTCTTTACTTAACGGTTCTGCCCCTGTTTTTTCCTGTTTCTCTTCTTCGATGTATACATCGGTTACATCTGTACTGTCAATTTCTTTCCTTAACAAAAAATAGATAATCGTTTTTGCAGAAAATATATAGGTTGTTACGAAGCTCCACACGGCAAGTTTAATCAAGGAAATATAAACAAGTAACATACCTGCAAGAAATTTCAGCGACCATCGGTCGAGAGAAACAGTCGCAGACTTTGCCTCCATGGAGGTTGCACTACAAAACCCAAGACAGGCGATGTTGCACTTTTGTGATAAAAAGGACTGGATCAGGTGAAACTTCTGCCCCATTCCTGCGCCCACCGTAAAAAAGGCCAGGCGCATCATGAACCACGCAACAAACGCAATCACGGCCAGACAAGCTAATCCATACAGTGTATTCACCGTGCAATATATGAGAAACTGTTTGGGACGTGAAAGGACGTAGCTGTATGCACGGCTCATTGCATCAAAGGCATCAGACCCTTCCGTGCTGATCGTGGGAAACATAAAACACAGTCCCAGTACCCCTATTACGCCGATAAAAACCATCAAAAACCCCGATGTCAGGGCAAGGGGAAAACCTAACGCCACCAGGACTTCGCCAAAAACAGGAATCCGCCCTATGAAACCACCGATCACATTGCACAAGGCAAAGAAGACAACACCAATAACCGGCACCAACGGCGACCAAAAGTAAGACCAGAACTTTTTCCTGGCAAATTTCAAGGCATCTGCCAAACGAACACTTTCATCCCTGGCATAGTCCAGTGCGGCAATTCGTGTAATTGCCCCACCTACCAACGACCAAATTGCTAGGAGGCCAAACACGAGGACGAATAAAACAAAAAATTCTCCAAAATCCAGTGGCATAATTGCCGGCAAGAAACTGTTTACAAGGACAGATACGCCTTCTCTGGCTGAACGTAAGATAAGTTCTACGAAGGTATAGGGAGTGACGCTGACCAATTTTAATGCAGAAAAAAATGCAACCACGATAACGCACCAGGCCAGACTGGCTAAAAGACCGGCATATCCAAGGAACATCTTCTTGGGATCAAAAGCCATTTTAAAGGCGCGGAAAATATCTCGCCAGTCATGTTTTGCAACTTTTGCTTCACCCATTTTCCTCTCCTTTTTTTTCTATCCGAGTCAACACTTCAGGGCTTATTGGCTCTTCAATACGATACCTTTCATCCAACCATGCCCCAAGATCGATAAGCTTACACCGTTCACTGCAAAAAGGGAAATAAGGCATATCTTTTATCTTCCGATAGACAACTCCCTTTTTGCAGTTAGGACAGTTAATTCTGGGCATATCTTATTTCTTGTCTCGTTATTTCTTTTCCGTAATTTTTGCTTCCGGTTTTTCAGATTTTACCGGCTCGGTTTCCTTTTTGGCCTTTGATTTATATTCCTCGCTACGGTAATCTGTCTGATAGAAACCGGAACCTTTAAAAATAATTCCCCCACCCGCTCCTATTACCCGTTTTGCCTCTAACTCTCCGCAGGCGGGACACTTTTTTACAGGATTTTCTGTAATGTGCTGAAATAATTCAAATGAATGGTCACAACTATTGCATCGATATTCGTATGTGGGCATATTCTTTCACTTAGTTATTGATCTGGCTACAAATACGCAAATCAAAAACTAAGCAGTTCACCTCCTTCCAGAAAAATGTCATTTGATCCTTAAAATTTTCAATATGTTTGCAAAGTCTAAACAAACAAATCTTTCATTTTCTCAAAAAATTTCTTTTGCCGGGGAGAAACATTTTTTTTCTCTATTTCTGCAAACTCGCGCAACAACTCCTCCTGTCTCGGGGTCATTTTCGTAGGCACTTCAACATTCACCTGTACCAGGAGATTACCCTTACCGTATCCGTGCAGATTGGGAAATCCTTCTCCCCGTATGGGAATAACCTCGTTGTTTTGTGTCCCTCTGGGTATCTTTACCTGAATAATATTCCCGGTAAGCGTAGGCACGTCAATGGTACAACCCAGTGCAGCCTGTGCAAAAGGAACCGGAACCTCGCAGAGAACGTCATCCCCTTGCCGTTTGAAAATAGGATGCGGTTTGACATGGATATCACAATATAAATCTCCCGGTGGTGCCCCGTTTTCACCGGGTTCACCCTGGCCTGATAATCTCAGCCGTGTATTATCTTCTACACCAGGCGGAACCTGAATAGAGATAACTGACCTTTTTGGATAACGCCCTGCCCCCCCACATTTCGTACATGGCGATTCAACAATCTTACCCTTACCGTGACACTTGGGACACGTTGTACGCAACGTGAAAAACCCTTGTGACTGCTGTACCTCCCCTCTACCTCTGCAATAGGGACAGGTTACAGGGGAAGTATCCTCCCGTGCACCGGTTCCTCGACATACGTCACAGACCTCTTTTCGTGTCAGCTCAATCTTTTTTTCAACACCCGTAGCAACATCTTTGAAATCGACCTCAATATCACATTTCAGACTTGCCCCCCGTCTGGCAGCCCTTCCACGTGCCCTGCCCCCGCCAAAGACTTCTTCAAAGATACTCCCACCGCCAAAAATATCTCCAAAGGCGTCAAAAATGTCTTCAAATGTACTATACCCTGGAGTTCCCGTCCCTCTCAGACCTTCCATTCCGAATTGATCATATTTCCTTCTCTTATCTGGGTCCCCCAGTACACCATAAGCTTCAGCTGCCTTTTTAAAGACCTGTTCAGCTTCTTTGTTTCCTGGATTTCTATCGGGATGATATTTTAAGGCAATCTTTCGATATGCCTTTTTTATCTCTTCTGCACTTGCATTTCTATCAACACCGAGTATTTTATAAAAATCTTCTTCCATGTATTAGTATTGTTATATTTAAAAGAGGAGTGATTTTATCGAGAGATACTATCAGACAGGAATACTACTATGGTAAAATTATAATATATTAAACTGCATAAAATCAAGATGTTTTACACATCCCTCTTGGAAAAAACAAGCAAAACACAGACAAACGTGTTTGTCCGTGCCGCCCTCAAACCAGCCTAAATAAAATAAAAATTCCTTGCATTAAAATAGCACTTTCTGAAGTATAAAAGTAAAAAGGCTACTCATCGCAGCCTTTTTACTTTTATGATATCCCGATTTTCAAGAAACGCCCACTTAATGGATACTGCCTTCAACTTCTTTTTCCTCTTCCTCTTCCTTCAGTTCGGTAATCAAAGTTTCCGTGGTCAACAGGAGTCCGGCAACACTGGCTGCATTCTGTAATGCCACCCGCGATACCTTTGCCGGGTCCACGATCCCTGCGTCAAACATATCCACGTAATTTCCCGTGTTGGCATCGTATCCCATATTGGTCGATAGTTCTTTCACTTCTTCAACAACCACGGAGCCATCGACACCCGTATTTGAGGCAATTTGACGTAGTGGCGATTCAAGCACCTTTGCAATGATATCCACACCGACCTTTTCATCGCCTTTGAATTTTTTCCGTGCCTCATCGAGAGCCGGTATTGCACGAATAAAGGCTACTCCGCCACCGGGCACAATCCCTTCTTCAACCGCAGCCCTCGTGGCATGCAATGCATCTTCCACCCGTGCCTTTTTCTCATTCATCTCAGCCTCTGTGGCAGCACCTACATGGATAACGGCTACGCCTCCCGCCAATTTTGCAAGCCTTTCCTGCAACTTCTCCTTATCATAATTGGAAGTTGTCTGTTCGATCTGATTTTTGATTTGGGCAATTCTTGCCTGTATGTCCGCTTTCTTTCCTGCACCCTGAATAATCGTCGTGTTATCCTTATCAATGGTAATCCGTTTTGCGCGACCAAGGTCTTCGATTCCTATGCTTTCCAGCTTTAAGCCCAAATCTTCTGTAATAGCGCGCCCCTTTGTTAATATGGCAATATCCTCTAACATTGCCTTCCTGCGATCGCCAAAGCCTGGGGCTTTTACGGCTGCACAACTCAGCACACCGCGGAGTTTATTTACTACCAAGGTTGCCAGTGCTTCACCTTCTACATCCTCCGAAATAATCAACAAGGGTTTTCCACTGGTAGCGATCTTTTCCAGTAAGGGAAGGAGGTCCTTCATGCTGGATATCTTCTTCTCGTGAATCAAAATATAGGCATCCTCGAGGACAACTTCCATGTTCTGGGCATCCGTGATAAAGTACGGAGAAAGATACCCTTTGTCAAATTGCATACCCTCTACAACCGTCAGGGTGGTCTCGATCCCCTTCGCTTCTTCTACAGTAATTACTCCATCTTTGCCTACCTTTTCCATAGCATCAGCCAAAAGGTTTCCAATCGAGGCATCATTGTTTGCAGAAATCGTTCCCACCTGGGCAATTTCAGCACGTCCCTTTACCGGTTTGCTTAATTTCTTTAGTTCGTCAACTACAATCTCTACGGCCTTGTCGATACCACGTTTAATTGCCATTGGGTTTGCACCGGCTACCACGTTCTTCAACCCTTCGTTAAAGATAGCTTCGGCAAAAATGGTTGCCGTAGTGGTACCGTCACCCGCGACATCGCTGGTCTTCGATGCAACCTCACAAACCATCTTTGCACCCATATTTTCAAAGGGATTTTTCAGCTCAATTTCCTTAGCCACTGTTACACCGTCTTTAGTAACCGAAGGCGCCCCAAACCCTTTTTCCAAAATCACATTTCTTCCCGTTGGACCCATAGTTACCCGAACGGTGTCGGCAAGCTGCTTAATCCCTTTTTGGAGCAACTTTCTGGCATCTTCATCGTAAAGTAACTGTTTTGCCGCCATTTTTATAACCTCCCAAAAATCTCAATCTTTGATATCCATCTTGATTGAATAGAAATTTTTCAATTTCGCACAAGCTTTCGGAAATGGTAGCCGCAGGCTTTAGCCTGGTGCAGGCTAAAGCCTGCGGCTACCCAGCCTGACCCGTGTTACTCAATCTTGGCCAAAATGTCGCTTTCTCTCATAACCAAATATTCCTTGCCGTCGAGAGTAACCTCGGTCCCTGCATATTTTCCGTAAAGGACTTTATCTCCCTTTTTTACCAGGAGTTCCGCCCTTTTCCCGCTCTCCAGCATCTTTCCATCGCCAACTGCTACAACCTTTCCCTTCATGGGCTTTTCCTTTGCCGTATCGGGCAAAACGATTCCGCCCGGGGTTTTTTCTTCGGCTTCCATAGGTTCAATAACCACCCTGTCATCTAATGGTCTGATCATTTTTTCTATTTACCTCCTCCTCATGAAAAATAAACAGTCAAAATATGTAAAATTGCCTAAATTTTATACCCAACTCCCAAGCAATTGGATTACATTCCCATACCACCCATACCTCCCATGCCACGTCCTGGCATAGGCATCTTTTCTTCTTTCTTTGGGATGTCGGTAATGACACACTCCGTTGTCAGCAGAATACCTGCGATACTTACGGCATTTTGCAACGCACTCCGTGTGACCTTCGTTGGGTCTATGACACCCGCATCAATCAGGTTGCAGTACGTTTCTTTCTCTGCGTCATAGCCAAATGCCTTGTCTTTGGATTCTAATATCTTTCGGACAACCACGGAACCCTCCAGCCCTGCATTCTTAAATATTTGCTTCGCCGGTGCAGATAGGGCGTTCTTCACAATATCGACGCCCATAGCCTCGTCGCCCTTCAGTTTGAGGTCGCTCAAGACTTCCGCGGCCCTCAATAGCGCAACACCACCGCCAGGCAGGATACCTTCTTCAACCGCAGCCCTTGTTGCGTGCAGTGCATCTTCCACCCTGGCCTTCTTTTCCTTCATCTCACTCTCTGAGGCTGCACCAACAAATATCTGGGCGACGCCTCCTGCAAGTTTTGCAAGGCGCTCTTGCAACTTTTCCCGATCATAATCAGACGTCGTCGCATCAATTTCATTCCGGATTTGTTTAATACGCCCGGAGATGGCATCGGTACTCCCTGCGCCCTGAATGATAGTCGTATTATCCGAATCAATGGTAACCTTTTTTGCCCGTCCCAGGTCACGGATATCTATATTTTCAAGCTGGATACCCAGGTCCTTAAAAATTGCTTTACCATCGGTAAGGATAGCAATATCTTCCAGCATCGCCTTTCTGCGGTCACCGTATCCGGGTGCCTTTACCGCAGCGCAACTCAGCGTACCCCGAAGTTTATTAACCACCAGCGTAGCCAACGCCTCTCCCTCCACGTCTTCAGCAATAATCAAAAGAGGCTTCCCGGTCTTTGCAATCTTTTCCAAAAGCGGAACCAGTCCTTTAATGGCAGATATCTTTTCCTCGTAAATCAAGATGTATGGGTCTTTAAATTCAACCTCCATGGAATCGGGATTCGTAACAAAGTGGGGAGAGAGGTAGCCACGGTCAAATTGCATACCCTCTACCACATCCACACTGGTTTCAAGCCCCTTTCCTTCTTCTACGGTAATGACCCCGTCTTTTCCTACTTTCTCCATTGCATCGGCAATCATCTTTCCAATTTCTGGGTCGTTGTTTGCCGCGATAGTACCGATGCTTGCAATTTCATTCTGGTTCTTGATCTTTTTACTCATTTCTTTCAATTTTTCTACAACCTTATCCAGCGCCTTGTGCATTCCGCGGTTGAGCGCCATGGGATCCGCTCCCGCCGTCACACACTTCAACCCTTCCAAAAATATAGCCTCAGCAAGAACCGTTGCAGTGGTCGTACCGTCACCAGCAACATCACTTGTCTTGGATGCGGCCTCCCGCACCAGCCTGGCCCCCGTATTTTCATAAGGGTCTTTTAATTCAATCTCCTCAGCCACCGATACACCATCCTTGGTCACTGTTGGACTTCCGTATCCTTTATCCAATACAGCATTTCTCCCCCTTGGCCCAAGAGTAACCTTGACCGCCCTGGCAAGCTTTGTAACACCCCGGGCAATAGCGGCCCTGGCCTCTTCATTGAAGGTTAGCTGCTTCGCCATTAAGTACCTCCTTTCAATCCATTGAGTATTTTTGAGAGCAAATAAAAACCAAAAAATCTATCGATTAATAACCCTTAGC
The DNA here is from genome assembly GCA_046291035.1 of Candidatus Brocadia sp. GTDB lineage: Bacteria > Planctomycetota > Brocadiia > Brocadiales > Brocadiaceae > Brocadia. The sequence goes on along the minus strand of JBKBTA010000070.1, from coordinate 2,370 downwards.
AAACCCAATGCCTTAAATTATACTTAGTCATTGAAATGCCTTAAACCATTACAATAAATAGCTTTATATTCAGTTAAATAAAACTTGCGCTATGAGATATTTACACAAAATATGCCATTGTGACAGCGGAAAAATTTCGGCACAGACAGCATCTGTCAGTATGGCAGAGGACCATAGATCCTTATAAAATAGACTAAAAAGTAACTGGTTTTATCTTTTAATATTGACTTTTAAACTGTTTATGACTTATATTCTGAAGTCAAAAATTATCGGCAAAAAAACTTTCATTTCCTGAAAAAAGATAAATGCCTCAAACAAATAGAGACCATCATCCACTGCACAATTTTCACAAACAAACACGACATTCAATCATATTACCCAATGTGCCAGACCGTTTAATCCCGGAAGAAATCACCAGGGGATTAAGAACAAAGACTGTTGGAAGCACGGTAGTTACTTACGATCGGACAACTTCAACAATGGATATTGCCAAAAAGATTGCACGCACGGGTTTTAAAAATGGTACCGTAATTTTTAGTGAAGAGCAAACTCATGGAAGAGGACGTTCCGGTCATTCCTGGTCTTGCCCCAGGTATAAGGGTCTGCTTTTTACTCTCTTGCTCACCCATAATATACAACACGACCACTTATGCTTATTAACGGGCACCATGGCCATTTCGGTTACTGAAACAATACGGGAAACCCTCCAACTGCCTGCTGAAATTAAGTGGCCCAACGACATCCTGATTGGTGGGAAAAAGGTAGGTGGGGTACTGGTAGAATTAGAAAGGGGGTTCAAAAAACAATCGATATTTTTGATTGGAATTGGTCTCAATGTCAATCTTACTGAAAAAGAGTTACCGAAGCAAACACGTCTCCCTGCGACATCGCTTGCCATTGAAAACAAAGGATTTGTAAATCGTATCCAGCTTGCAAAGGCATTGCTTCAGGATATCGACAAGTGGTATTCGATATTAAGAGACGAACACTTCAGGTACATTGCAGAGCGATGGAAGGAACTTTGTGTCACGGTCGGTGAAACGCTAACCATTACTGAGTGTGATACGGAGTATACGGGTAAGGTTATTGATATTTCCAATAACGGGGGCATAATGCTGAAGCTCGATAATGGGCAGATAAAGATATTTCGCGGGGAACATGCCACGATCAAATACTCGTGAGATAGCGTCTCCGATCGTGGTAAAACATTTGAAAAACCATAAAAGATAAAGATAATGATAAGGAATTTCAATCCTGTAGGGTACGTCCTACGCACCATCCATATGTTGGATTATTTTGGTGCGTAGGACGCACCCTCACAAACTGTCTTCGTGGTACAGGCGTCCTTGCCTGCCATCGCAAAAAGAAATCTTACGATGTCAAAATTCCACACGGAGTTTACACTGAACAAAGTGAATGTGTTCGGAATAACAAGGGCGTCGTTGGGTTTTTGCCTTTTAAAATCCAACCTAATTGATCCACGCACTTGCTACTGCTTCAGGTGCAAAGCCTTTTCTAAGGCAAAAAGTCGTGCCTCAATCCTGCTCGTCCGTTTTGAGAGGTCATTGTACACAAAATATCCCAGCATAAGCAAAAGTGCTGTGTAGGCAATAATGATATAGGTAGAAATGCGGTCTGCAGAAACAGGAGAGGATACACGATTTATTTCAGGATCGTTTCTCTTCATTGATTGCGTCGTTCTGAATACAGGAAATGACGATTCCATGTAATATCTGGACTCCTGAAATGTACCTTCATTACGCTGCACTGACTTTATCTTTTCCGTAGATGGCTTCTCATATAAACGTCCGATTACAACCCTGGGCTTGGGTGTGGTGGTATTATCCGTTACATTGTCGGCCTTCACACCATCAACCTTACCGGGGGGCTGCGATACCTTGGAAACGTCAAAATTCTTATCATTATTTTTATTTATCGCAACAGGTGTCTGTTGCGGAAACACCATCTGAGAGCCTGTTTGCTGATCACTTTTCACAGTATTCTGAATGGCTGCATCCTCACCCACCGCTGGAAAAGATTTTTTATTTTCTTTTGTGGCCTTCATCCAACCCAATGGATCATGACCGAGCACCCTATCCTTTCCCATTATTCTCTCCCAAATAAATTTATAAACGTAAATATAACAGGAATACTATTTCCTGCTATTTTCTTGCAGCAATACCTCCTTTGCAAGCGCCATATAATCCTCAGAACCATGCGAATCCGGTGCATAAGAGATAATCGGTTTGCCGTGACTGGGCGATTCTGAGAGTTTTACATTCTTTCTAATAATCGTGTTGAACGCTTTATCCCCAAGCGGGGGATATTCCTTAACCTTTCCGATAACCTCATTGCAAAGACGGGTACGGC
>JBKBTA010000006.1:0-39310 GCA_046291035.1 Candidatus Brocadia sp. | reverse complement strand
CGTTCAATCAGAAATTGGTGAAAAAGAAATTGAGTATAACATCGAGAGTATTCCATTCCAGGAAATACTTGGTCAACAAATAATCAATTTAACTGCCCAGGATGCAGTTAACCCACAAAAGCCAAACCATCCAGCAATAGAATCGAGCACCACGAAACTACTTCAAGAGGATATTCATGAAACAAACTCATCCGTATTACATGAAACACTCGTAAGTGGTAGCCCACAGAGAAACGCAAAAAATCCAAATATACTTAGATCTTTCGAAGGGGAAAACGATAGTTTTTCATCCTTAATAGGGAAAGGGGAAAAAGGATTCGATCTGAATCCTTCAGGAAAACAAATATTAGACTCTATCCATTCAGATGATATTCTGCCCAGGACATTTATTGAACACCCTGAAACGGCAGTGCAAAATTTTAGTCAAAATCCATCGTTGAAAAGTGGCATGCTCAAGGAAAATGGTAATACAAATATTCACAATCCTTTCATCCTTAATAGCAATCATCAAAATTTGCCTCCATCCTCATTTCCCGAAGGGGAACTAAGGAAAACTGAAATACGAAATAATGTCACATTTCATCCCCACCTTAACCTTCCCTCACCGAAGGGAAGAGAGTTTGATAATCTATCAGGGCATGATCTCCCCGCCCCTGACGGGAGTGGGATAGGTGGGAGGAATGTTGAACTATTACGAAATCCCGTAGGCTTGCAAAAGTTGAATCAATCCATTCCCCTCACAATACAAGAACCAGCACTTGCAGTCTCAGATAATATGATCACTGCCAGAGAGTTACCCACGGCGTTCAAATCACTAGCTCAAGATATTTCCCAGGAAAAAAGACCCTACACTCCCATGCCTGAAATAAACAACCAAACCATGGTAACGGAAAAACATATTGAAAATAACCTGGCAAAAATAACCAGTAAGATACCTTCTGAACATAACGTTCCAGGTACTTCACAAACAAATGAGGAACGGAGCTTGTCTAACAACTTTGCACAGAAAGAAAGTGCATCAAACTCTACGCCATTTGATACTCATATACAAAAAACTCATAGCAGATATCCTTTTCCTCCGGATACACAAATAATGACTGATGACATACCATCAAATACAACGAACTTTCCGCAAAATACAGAAGTATTTTTAGGTAATGGCACAATGCAATCTCCTTTCCTAGGTGGTCATAAAGATAGTGTAAGTCATACATTTCGCAGAGGTCCCACCGCGGGTATTGAGCATACATACAACGTTATGGATCAACTCTTTCAAAAGATCAGCCTGATACACCATGGTGATAAATCAGAGATCAAAATGCACCTGACCCCACCGGAACTGGGTAGCGTAAAAATCCACTTTACCGAAGAGAATAATGAAATCGAGGCAAAGATCTTTGTGGAGAATGCGGAAGTCAAGGCCGTCATAGAAAACAATGCCCATCGTCTTAAAGAATCAGTTGCGTCTAACGGCGTGGAGATCCACAAATTGGAAGTATACATTCAAAATAACGATGCGCACAAAGAAAAATTTTCAGAAAACCCTGACTCAAATAGCCAGCACTTTCAAGCAAGAAGCCAGGAGGATCGAAATGGAGGGCAATCAGGTAATGAAAGAAATGTAAGCAAGAACTTACAAACAGAGGTCAGTATAAACACATCGAACTTAATGGTTGACTACATTATTTAAGGAGGTAAAACATGGGTACATCGAGTACTTCGAGTCTGAGTTCAGAAATCAGTATGGATAATTTTCTGACGCTCTTTGTAACACAGTTACAAAACCAAAACCCGCTAGATCCTACAGATAATTCTGAATTCATGTCTCAGTTAGCACAATTTAGCGCACTGGAACAAGAACAACAACAGACGGGATATCTGTCAAATATGAGCAGTATGGAGGCGGCCTCACTGCAATTGGATCAAATCTCTATGGCCAGCACGTTCATTGGTAAAACAATTACCTACAGCAGCGATGGTAAAGCTGACAGCAATGAAACACAAACGGGTGTTGTTGAAGGAGTAAAACTCGAAAAAGATGGCACGGTATCTTTTATTATTCAAGGAGAATCTGTTTCCATCTCAAATCTCATAGAAGTTAGTGAGACGTCAACGGCAAAAACATCAACATCATCAACCATTCAATCTAAATCAATTGATAAGAAATAACCGAAAGGAGGTACATCATGGGTCTCGGCGGTGCATTATATTCAGGCGTGTCAGGTATTCGTGCCCATCAAAACATGCTGGACATTATAGGAAATAACCTGGCAAACATTAATACTTACGGATACAAATCGTCCAGGTTGCTGTTTTCTGACTTGTTAAGTCAAACAATGCCAACGGGAGGCAGCGGTAATCCAATGCAAGTTGGAAAAGGCGTAAAGATTGGAAGCATTACAACAAATTTTACCAATGGAACGTTGGAAGCCACGAATAATCCCTTGGACTTTGCCATTGATGGTGAAGGATTTTTTGTCGTTAATGGGGGGAGCAAGGATTTTTTCACTCGAGTAGGTGCCTTTTCTATTGATGAAAACAATTATCTTATTGATTCAAATACAGGTCACAAGGTATTAGACACTGATGGCAAAGAAATCACTCTCCCTGTCGATTCAACAGTTCCGGGCAAAGCCACTTCTAGGGCTTATGTTACTGGCAATCTGGATGCATCGGCATCAAGCTCAACGGCCGAGGTGCTGATAATGTCCAACGCCCTTACTTCTAGTGGTACAGCAGCAACTACGGCAACGACTTTAAACAGCCTGGACTCTAACACAACAGATTACGTTTCAGGGGATACCATTCTTATCACCGGTACGAAATCAGATGGAACCGCTGTTTCTGCAACCTTTACGTATGGTGCTACGAATGACGGAACAACAGTTGGGGATCTTATAACGGTAATAAACACGGCATTTTCCGGGGATGCAACTGCCACTTTAGATTCTTCTGGAAAAATAATCCTTAAGGCAGATACATCTGGAAATGACGAATTATCCCTTACCCTTGTTGATGGGGGCTCCAATACCGGTGCAACGACATGGACAAGCCATACCTTCAGTGGTGCTACATATACCACATCTGTGATCGTGTATGATTCGCAAGGTAGCAGACACACTGTTACTCTTAGATTTACAAAACAAATGGACAACAAATGGGATCTCACCGCCTTCATGGATAGTAGTGAAGGGACATTTGCCAGCAGTGATAACAAAATAACGGGTATAACATTCAATGATGATGGAACGTTCAGCACAAGCGGAGATACAACACTCCAATTTAATTTTAATGGCATTAGTAGTACACAATCTGTAATTTTTGATCTTGGCACATCTGGAAAATACAATGGTCTCACACAAAATGGTGGCGACTCAACAGCGGCTGTCACAAGCCAGGATGGTTACGAATATGGCACATTTGATACTTTATCTGTAGACTCGGGAGGCACCATAAAGGCATTGTACACCAATGGTATCACTCAAACCGTTGCAACGCTTAAGATCGCCTTATTTAACAACCTCAACGGGCTGGCAAAGGTAGGAAATAACTTATACGAACAAACTACCGCCTCTGGTGAACCGATCTATGTAACCGCTAATTCGGGTCGTGCAGGTTCAATTTCAAGCGGTTATTTAGAGGGATCCAATGTGGACATGGCCACTGAATTGACCTCGCTGATTACGGCACAGAGGGGCTTTCAGCTTAATACAAAAGTTATCACCACTGCCGATGAGATACTTGCAGAAGTCGTCAACCTGAAGAGATAATGAAAACATAATGTATTAAATCAGGCCTTTGGCGACTTTCTCGGGATGCAAAGGTAGGAGCCGTCTCCTGACGGCGGTTGGCAATACACAACGGCGTCCATGCGCCCGGTCGCCAACGGGAGTTGGCTCCTACCAGCATACCTTTGAATTTTCTAAACATTAAATTAGGTTGCCTGTGGCAGCAACTTTTAAGTTCCACTTTTTCTTTCACCCCTACCAAATTTTTTTGCCTCCTGTTCGTCACATCAAAATCTCTCCTCTTATTCGTGGTTATTCATGTAAATTTTTTAAACATCCATAATTATCGATGGGAAAATTTATTCAATTCACCATGAAATATTTACCCAACTGTTTTCATAAATTTTTCATCTGGTCAATTTAGTATGACATCAACAACAGGTAGAAACTATTGTTATAAGGCATGTTATGAAAAAGAATATATTAAAGATGTTTGTCCATGTATTTGGTATCAAGATTGCTTCCTTAAAACGCTAAAACAATCAATCATTTTACCTATATGCGGAGGATACACATGATTGTAGGACTTTATACAGGCGCATCAGGCATGGTGAGTCAGGGAGACTATCAGACAGTTATCGCACGGAATCTGGCTAATATCAATACTGTTGGGTATAAGAAAAATGTCGCTGTTTTTCGGTCCTATATCTCCGATGCACAAACTGAGGATCAAAATGCTAACCGTGGTGTTGGAAGCAGTTTAGGCACCGTTGCTACAGACTTTTCACAAGGTACCTTGGAATATACCGGCAATGATCTTGACTTTTCTATAAAAGGGAGTGGCTTTTTTACCGTAAAAACGGAAGATGGAGTTCGTTACACGAGAAAAGGACAGTTTATGTTATCACGCGACATGAAGATTATCACGCCAGAGGGATGGTATCTATTGGGGCAGGGAGGTGAAATCCAACTTCCTCAAAATACAAAAAGCATTACTATCAAAGAAAATGGAAATATTTCTGCCGACGGCAAAGAAATCGGGAAGATTAAAGTTGTTACCATTTCTGACCTTACTACCCTCGAACCCACAGGGGGCTGTGCCTATAAATTATCGGATAACGCACAAGAACCGGAGGATTCAACCGATTTTAAAATAGCCCATCGTTATCTGGAACAATCAAATGTAAATGCGATAGACGAGATGGTCAATATGATTGCCAACATGAGAGGCTACCAATCTGGTTATAAAGTCACCGACTCCATTGACGAAACGCTTAAAAAACTTATTAAACTTGCAACCTAATGGTTGATGGGTGGATGGATGAATAAAGAGGAATTATGATGACACATAAGGATTTAGATATTTGAAAAGGAGAGCATTATGATAAGGGCATTATATACAGCCGCTACAGGCATGAAGGCTCAACAGCTATTTTTAGATAATATCTCAAATAATCTAGCAAACATAAACACTACGGGATTCAAAAGAAGCCAGGTCAATTTCCAGGACCTTCTCTACGAAAAGAAATTTATCGCTGGTTCTGAATCCGCACAAGGCTTCGAGATACCTTCAGGTATTCAGCTCGGTGGCGGTGTAAGACCCATTTCTACCTCAAAGGTATTTTCTCAGGGAAACCAACAGACCACCAACCGATCACTAGACCTTGCTATTGAAGGGAACGGTTTTTTTCAAATCAGTCGGCCTGACGGTACTATCGCTTATACACGTGATGGCGCATTTGAATTAAATAGCAAGGGTGAGATTGTAACCGCCGAGGGTTTGCCTTTGACACCAAGTATTACCATTCAGGATGCCAAGGAAATTTCAATTGGAACGGATGGAACGGTATTCATAAAAGGATCCGATAACACCCTTCAGAATGTGGGACAAATTATGCTGGCCAATTTTCCAAATCCGGCAGGTTTAGATTGCCTCGGCAGAAATATGTATGCAGAAACTATTGCATCAGGCCCGCCTATAGTATCAGTGCCAGGTGAACAGGGCACCGGCGAAATTTACCAGGGAGCACTTGAAAATTCCAATGTTGAAACCGTTATGGAACTCGTTAACCTCATCACAGCCCAGCGTGCTTATGAGATTAATTCCAGGGCAATAAAGGCCAGCGATGAGATGTTGTCCACTATTAACAATATGACCTAGCGCAGCAAAACCTCACTTCATCCACCTTCCGCCCCTTCTCCTCTAAAGCGGGTGATGAAGTGAGGTAAATAATTTACGGAAAGAGCATGTGATGAATGACGGAGATTTATTATGAAATTAAACTTCTTAATACCTTTACCAGTAGCAATCTTCTTCACCATACAAACTGCAATTGGTGAAAGAATTAACATTGAAATTAAGGACAGGGTAACCTTACCTGAAAAACAAATTGCCCTGGGAGATATTGCATACGTTTCATGTAATGATCCGTCTCTTTTAGAAAGAGTCAACAGCATCCTCATTGGGAACACCCCCTGGCCTGGCAATGTCAGAAAAATAGAAAGGGATACCATCAATGCACGTCTTATGGACGAAGGTATTAATCTGAACGACATAACTTACTACGGCAGTGCAACTTCTTCATCGGTCTCCGTTGAATCAATAACCATCCCGGGAGAATATATCCTGAAGAAAGCAAATGAATATCTTCAGTCTAAATTATTCCAGCCTGAACGTGAAATAATCATCGAATCAGACCGACCTCCCAAGGATAAATTATTACCTGCCAATGAAGGGGCTATCCGTTTTGAGGTATCACAAATTGATGCTAATAAAGACAGAGGTAATGTACAACTTATTGTCCATATATTTATTAACGATAAACAGTACGTAAAGGTACCGGTATTTTTCAACATACGCGTATACGAAGATATTGTTACTTCCAACAAAAAAATAGACAGAAACGACATTCTCAGTATGGACACCCTTGCGATTAGAAAAATGGAAACCACAAAGCTTGCCGGATTAACGTTTAACAATGTAGAAGACCTTATAGGAAAACGCGCCATACGTCCAATCCTGCCAAATACGCCGATTACAGCAGAAATTGTGGACAACCCCCCTGCCATAAAAAAGGGCGATTTCATTAAAATTTTTGTTCAAGCCGGAAATCTCCACGTTGTAACCAAGGGAGTGGCAAAAGAGGATGGCTATTTGGGAAAGATCATCAGGATAAAAAATATTGATTCGAACAAGGAATTATACGGCAGGGTAGAGGATTCTACCTCGGTTAAGATCATTTTTTAAGGAAAAGCCATGAAAGGAAAAATCAAAACTCGGGACAGTTACAATCTTATTACCATCTCTGCATTCCCCCTTTTGCGGGAAAAGACAAAAATATTTATCAAAAAAAAGCTGTTTTTCCCTTGGAAGGCAATAACGTATCTTTTTATAGGCCTGGTGCTTTTACTTGCAAGTAACGACCTTCAGGCTGAATCAATCTGGAAAAAAAGAGTAACGTTAAACACAAACCTGTTCAATGACAACAGGGCCAGAGGGATAGGGGACATTGTAACGGTACAAATCAATGAATCAACTGAAATTACAGGGGTAGAAAATTCCAGCGCTGATAGTAAGAAAAGCCATAGTGTCAATGTAGACACTACAAATTTTTTTACGAAGTCACTGGGAGACACGAGTGGCTATTTACCAAATTTTTCAGCAGATACAAAGCATAGTTTTAGTGGCAAAGGAGCGTATGAGAGCAACCGTAATATTAGTTTAGAACTTACTGCCGTTGTTACGGAAATATTGGCCAATGGGAATTTGATTATTGAAGGAAATCGTGATGTCAGCATTAATGGTGAAAAATATAATGTCAAGGTCTCTGGAATAGTAAGACCTATAGATATCAGCATAGACAATGTGATTCAATCGTCCTCAATCGCAAATGCCAATATAACGCTTGAGGGCAAAGGGTTTTTAACACGTGCTGGGAAACGAGGGTGGTGGAATCGAATCTATGAAGCTGTGTGGCCATTTTAAATTGTGGTAATAATTCACGTGATACTTGTAATAACAAAAAACCACCCCCTGTTTTCAGCTTATTTAATTCCGGCTTGTTCCCAAACTCTGTTTGGGAACAAGCAGTTGGAAGTCGTTGCCTAAGGCAACATAATTTTAATGTAAAGAATTTCAATGCTGCGATTGTAGATAGGCGATGCTCATCGCTCAACATTGAGAAAGCAGCCGAATGCCTAATTAAATGTTATTTTTAGCAAAAGAACATTTTAAAAGAACATGCCCATCATGAATTCTATTTTTAAATGCCGAGTAATAATCTTTGTTAGTGTATTCCTTTTATTTATAACATCGCTTTGTAAATATACTCAAGCGGCTGTCCGAATCAAGGATATTGCCTACGTTCAGGGCGTTCGTGATAACCAACTTTATGGATACGGACTTGTCATGGGACTTCAGGGAAGCGGAGATAGCCAGATATTCAGGGTTACTAGACAACTGGCCGTAAATATTTTCCAAAAATTAGGAGTACTCATATCAGAGTCAGATTTCCTGTCAAAAAACATTGCGGCTGTTATGGTCACCGTCAACATCCCGGCCTTTGCAAGGCCCGGCGACAAACTCGACGTTGTCGTATCTTCTCTTGGTGATGCAAAAAGCCTCGAAGGCGGTGTCCTACTTCAGACAGCGTTACAGGGCGCTGACAACGAGGTATACGCAGTAGCACAGGGGCCTTTATCCATCGGCGGATACAATGTGGAAGGCCAGGCACAATCTCTGCGCAAAAATATATCCACGACTGCATACATCTCAAATGGTGCCATTGTTGAAAAAGAGATTCAATCTTCTGTTTTGTATGGCAAGTCATTAAGCGTTGTCTTACGCGACCCTGATTTTACAACTGCGAACCGTCTGGTAGAAGTAATTAATAATCTCTATCCAAATACGGCAAGGGCAATAGACGCGGCTGTCGTTAATATAATACCGCCAAAAGATTTTCAATCAGAGGATTCCATCATACGATTTGTGGCAAATATCGAAGAGTTGTACGTTAAGCCGGACAGTATTGCCAGGGTCATTATCAACGAGCGTACCGGAACAATTGTTGCAGGTGAAAATGTTCGAATATCGACAGTTGCCATTGCGCATGGGAATTTAAGTATCACTATCAATGAAAGACCCGAAGTTTCACAACCCGGCGCGCTGTCATCGGGTCAAACAACCGTAGTGCCCAGAACAGATATTCAGGTAACTGAAGAGGAGAGGAAGTTAAATGTAATCCAGGAGGGAGTAACGATATCCGATGTCGCGCGGGCCCTTAATGTGTTAGGGGTGACACCCAGGGATCTGATCTCTATATTCCAGGCAATCAAAAGGGCGGGCGCCCTTCATGCAGAACTTATAATTATGTAAAATCTATAACGCAGCATAACTGCAACCAAAATAACCATCCCTCTTTCCCCTCCTTACGAAGGAGGGGATGAAGGGGAGGTAAAGTTAAAATCTTCCTTGTAGGAATTTGTCCTTTTTTAACAACGGAGTTATCCATGGAAAATTATTCAGCAATAAACCCTTTGCTCCTTTCCCAACCCTCTTCGATTGAAACGATCAAAAATTTAAGTCAGCAAAAAGATACAAACACTGATGCGCTTTCTCTCAAGAAGGCATCGCATGATTTCGAATCTATACTCATCAACTTTATCATCAACGCCATGTGGAAAACAATACCGAAATCAGATTTATTCGGAGAAAACAATGCAGGAATGGAGACCTACACCGAAATTATGCACACCGCCCTTTCACAGGATATTGCTTCCAAAGGAGGTTTTGGTGTCGCATCTATAATTTATAAACAACTGATGCATAATAAAGAACTTGCCGAAAAACCATTCAACAGACCTCCCCTATTAAAGGACAATAACAACACAATTAATTTAAAAAGGGTGAATGAAGAAGAGTTAGTCTATAGTAACGATGGAAAAGACAATAACGGAGTGAATCCATCATGAATACCTTGTTAGACGAATTAATCGAAACGTTTTACCGATTATCTATCGTTTATGACGAACTTCTTGAAACTGCAAAAACAAAACAGCGCTGTCTGATATCGGGAAATATTGAAGAACTGGAGATGATTCTTTACCGGGAAAAGAATCAAGCCGAAATTGCCCAACTCCTTGAAGAAAAAAGACAGAATATCACAAGCAGCTATTGCAAAGAAAACAGGGTGCAGGGGAAAAATGTCACCATGAGATCTTTGATAGATAACATGGACAATTTGCACAGGGAGAAGCTCAGCAGCCTGTTGAACAATTTAACCCAGTCAATAAAACAATTACAGGAAGTAAATCAGACCAATATGACCCTCACGCACTATTCACTCGAGATTACTGAAGACATTATAAAGATATTTTGCCCCCCTGCATTTCAATACCCCATATACCACCATACAGGAAAAATCCAGGAAAATAAGTTGCATATGGTCTTAATCGATACAGAAATATAAGGAGAGTCGGAATATGTCTTCGGACTTACAAATTGGCTTAAGTGGTATTTTAGCAGCCCAGCGTGCCATGCTGGTCACGGCCCACAATATTTCAAACTCAAACACAAAAGGCTATACAAGGCAGTCAACCATCATGGCAACAAAACTCCCCGTGATGACAACTGCAGGCACCATTGGACAGGGTGTAGAAATTGCAAAGATAATCAGACATAAAGACGACTACCTCAACAGCCGCCTGAGAGATATTTCATCATCTCTTGGCAAGGCATCCATACAAAGTCAGTATCTCCGAGAACTAGAAACTGTTTTCAACGAAACTTCAGAATCCAGTCTGAATAATGCGTTGGCATCCTTTTTCAGGGGCATAAATGACCTTTCACAAAATGCGCAAACGATAAGTTCCCGTGCAACCCTTTTAGAAAAAGCCACAACGCTAACCGATACCTTCCACAGGACAGTGAATGAACTAAACCTGATGAAAATATTTGTTAAACAAAGTATAGAAAGCAAAATATCAGATGTCAACAATCTGACCGCAAATATTGCAAGCATAAACAAACAAATTTCTGCCCTTAAAGTAAAAGGCATCGAGTCCAACGACTTGCTAGATAAGCGGGAGGCGTTGCTGCTTGATCTCAGCAAGTTGATCAATATCACCGTTATTGCTCAAAATAATGGAATAGTAAACGTCGCAACATCAGGTGGAACTTTAGTATCAGGTACCAGTTCCACAGACATCACTACCGAAATAGATTCTTACGGAGACCTCAACATTGTAAATTCCAGGAGTAAGAATTCAAAATACGTTTTTAAATCCGGAGAAATAAAAGGATTGCAAAGTTTTTATAACGAAACTATCGTGAATTACGACGATAAACTCGACACACTGGCAGCCGGTCTTATAAAGGATATCAATCGCATTCATAGTGAAGGCGTGGGACTATCTGGTGGGTTTGCCAGTCTACTATCGACCAATGCGGTATCAAGCGCCACCGACGCGTTAGATTCCGCCGGGCTGGACATTACACCCACTTCGGGAGATATTTATATTACGGTAATCAATACCAGCACCGGAGAAGTAACAAAGAACAAAATTTCTGTGGATGTTACAACAGATTCTCTTACCGACCTTCAAACCTCCATAGACGGTCTTGCAAACATTTCGGCATCCATTGTGGACAATAAACTCCTCATCAAAGCCGATTCCGGCTACAAATACAATTTTTCGTATGCCCTGGATCCAAACCCAGGATCACTGGGAACCTCCACGGTTTCTATTTCAGGTATTTACTCAGGACAATCCAACGATGTTTACACTCTTACCGCCTTAGGCACCGGCACAATCGGAAGCACCGCCGGACTTCAGGTCGAGGTAACCGACAGCAGTGGAGCAGTTATAGCAACGCTTGACGTAGGTAGTGATTACACACCCGGTAATATAATCAATGTCGGAAATGGAGTTTCTCTCTCACTTGCCAGTGGTACGATTACTGCAGGTAATACACTTTCGTTCGACGTGATAAACGATTCTGATACAACCGATTTACTGGCAGCCCTGGGAATCAACACTTTTTTCAGTGGGTCCGATGCCTCCGATATAGCCGTAAATTCAGATATCAGTAAAGACGTATCGTTGATTGCTGCCTCCACAGGTGAGGTAGGAAACAACACAAACGCATTACGTTTAGCCGCATTACAGGATGACACCAGCGCCATCGGAAATACAACATTTGCCGATTACCTGCACCGGATTGCATCGGCATTGGGAGAGGAAGCCAGCAATGCCTATAAATCTGAAGAAAGTTTTACTGCTTTAGAAACTAGTTTGGGAAACCGCAGGGATGAGGTTTCAGGAGTCTCCACGGATGAAGAATTGGTCAACCTGATAAGGTTTCAACAGGCATATCAAGCCTCTGCAAAATATATCTCCATCGTTGACGGGCTTGTAGAAAGATTATTAAGCTCTTTTGGCTAAATATAAGCAATTAGCAATCATCGTTGGCATCCATCTGTCAACCGTCAGTATTTAGCTGAAAGCTGACCGCCAATAGCTGAATGCTTTCAGTGAATGTTCATTTGTAGCACAATAACTATGGAGGATTAAACAATGTCATTCAGAATAGCCCAGGAAAGTATAAACCGGACTACCCTTTCTAACATAAATCTTAACTTTAAAAAATTGCAGGAAATACAAGAGAAGCTGTCGAGCGGGAAACGAATAAACCGCCCCTCCGACGATCCATCGGGTACACGAAAAGTCCTTGGTTTAAAGACGGAAGAAATTCAATTCCAGCAATATTCAAACAATACCGAGGCTGCTAAAGAGCAAATAAACTATACATTCAATACCCTCGAGAACATACAGGAAATCCTTGCTCAGGTAAAAGAATTAACCATGCAGGCAACAAATGATACCCTCGGACAATCCGAAAGAAGGATCATTGCTGGCGAGTTAAATGAATTATTGGAATCTATTCTGCAATTCTCAAACATGGATAATGACGGCCAGTATATATTTTCTGGCACAAAAACCACCACAGTCCCCTTTGCAGCGACGCGCGACAGCAACGGCAAAATATCTTCAATATCTTACGTTGGCAATAATGAAGAAATTAAATACCAGATAGGTCCAAATACGTACATACAAGTAAATATACCTGGGGGTACGTTCTTTCAAAATAACGGGATTTTTTCGACCTTAATATCATTGAGAGATGCGCTCGAAACCAGTACCTTTGATTCCACTGCTTTTTTAGACTTGAGGAATACTTTGGATACCACAATGGACACGTTATCAACAGAAACTACTCGGTTCGGTGCAAAGGCAAATAGGTTGGAAATGACTGCGCAGAGCCTCGAAAACTCACGAATAGCCTTAAAAGAATTGATAGCATATACCGAAGATGCAGATATCGCATCTTTGATTATGAATCTGAAGCACCAGGAAAACGTCCTGCAAGCCTCACTAGAAACAGGCGCACAGATTATTCAGCCTACCCTTCTTGATTTCTTAAGATAAAAATCGTTTAAAAATTAATCATTATTGTAAAGAAATTATACCCACTTTTCCCACGATTGATACCCATCGGGAAGAATTTTCCCGTCTTTTTTTCTGTCAATTATATATTTAACAAAAACCTATAGCTCAAAAAATCTTTAAGTTTCACCATATAGACACCATAGGACTTTATTCCCACCTGTCTCATTGTGGTATTTCCTGATGGTATAGTGTTTGCTAATTTTACGAGCAGGAACTACCTCTGACAGTGATTGGCAATCAACCTTATTGTATGAGCCGTCTCCTGACGGCGACTGGCAATACACAAAAACGTGCATGCGCCTTGTCGTCAAAGGGTGTTGGTTCCTACCAAATACTTTGAAATTCCCATGTGTTAAATTAGCCCATAAACTTTTTAAGATAGGAGTAAAAAATGTTAAAAATGGAAGACAGACCACTTGAAAACAGTAATACACTAAATTTATCAACAGAGAAATTTGGCAATTTACGTATTGAAAAAGAAAACATTATTACTTTTGATAATGGCATCCTGGGATTTGAAGATTTAAAGCAATTTGTCATAGTTGATATTGAGGAATGCCTCCCCTTTGAATGGCTGATTTCGGTAAAAGAACCTCTCATTGCCTTTCCCATCCTTAACCCAATGCCATTTTTTACCGACTATGATCCGCTAAAGTCCATAGATGACTTGTCATCACTGGGGACCAGAAATACAAAAAACGTTGAAATATTTTGTACAGTCACCTTAGGCAATAGTCCGTCCGACGTTACCATAAATCTCAAGGGCCCTATAATTATCAACATGAAAAATAAAAAGGGAAGGCAATTTGTATTAACCGAAGACTATTATAGTTTACACCATCCACTTGTTCGATCTTAGTTCATCAATTTTTAGAAAGGTGAAATATCGTGTTAATACTTACAAGGAAGTTAGGAGAAAGTATTACCATAGGTGATGAAATAAAGGTTACCGTTGTAGACTGTCAGGGTAAACAGGTTAAACTGGGTATCATTGCACCAAAACATGTTAAGGTTCATCGGGAAGAAATATTTGAAAAGATTCAGGAAGAAAACAAGAAGGCCGCAACGGTATCCAAACATGCCATAGTCGAAATTGCTCAAAAATGGAGAAAGAACTCAAAACAAACAAATTCAAAAGAAAAAGAACCCGTTCCCTCTCTATAAATTTTAAATAAAGGAAAAAGCCATGTTAAATGTAACTAAAAAATCTTCATTACAATCTGTCCCGATCAATGAGGACCTCAAGGACAATCATACCGATTTTAAAGCCAATGTAACGCTTGCAAATGCGAACATTGAAAAAGACAACTGGGACGAGGCCTATCCGTATCTAAAGGCATCAGTTGAAATGAATCCTGATTATGCACAAGGATACAATCATCTTGGTATTTTTTACGCCCGAAAGAAAAAATACACAGAAGCAATTAACAACTTCAAAAAGGCATTACAGGTAGATTTTTCATTGATAGAAGCGCATTACAATCTTGCCGTTTTATACATGGAACGCAAGGAATACAATATGGCGCTTTCTCATTTTAAAGAGGTTGTACTTGCGAATCCCGACGACCATGAAACCTACTACCTCATGGGATTATGCTGCATCCATAATAATATGGAGAATGAAGCTGAATCCTTCCTTTCTGAGTCTCACAGGTTAAAACCAGAATCCATACCACCGGCCATATCCCTTTGTAAACTCCTCATAAAGAAAGACAACTATACAAAGGCCAAAAACATACTTTTGCATATCCTCATGAGTAATCCTTCTCTACCCGAAGTGAATCTTCTGCTCGGCATCATCTATAAAATTCAAAAAAAATATACCCGAGCAATGCACTATCTCAGAAAAACGCTGCTCGAAGATAAAAACAACGTAGAGGCATATAACCTGTTGGGCGAGTGCTGTGTGGAATCGGGTATGGATAAGCAGGCAGAAACCATGTTTGCAATGGCTGTTAAACTTGATAATTCATACTTAGAGGCATTTTATAATCTGGGGAATCTTTATTACAGACAAGAAAAATATGGAGACGCCATTTCCACGCTGGAAGAATATATAAAAAACAAGGAGGCATACGACAGTATCAACTCCCTTTGGTCAGAAACCACGCAGGCAGATAATGACAAAATGGTACCCATCTACAATTTACTTGGACATTGTTATAAGATAACAAAAAACTACGTTAAGGCACGGACTATGTGGGAAAAATCAATGGCCATACAACCACACCAGCAGGATATAAAAGACCTTCTGGCAGATTTGCCACAAACACTGCATAAGCGGGTAAGCCTGGTAATTGATTAGTTATCGATGCCCGCAGGGATAAGTCAGGAGTGTGCATGCAAAGTAAAATCAAAAATGGGAAAAACTGCCACCAATAAGCGCACAATTAATAAGTTACTGAATACATATAGAGGGCATAACCTTGTTTTTATTGTCGGCTGTCCGCGAAGCGGCACCACATGGTTACAGAGACTTCTGGCATGTCATCCTCAAATCAAGACGGGACAGGAATCGGATATATTCGATATGTTCATAGGACCGCAATTGCGGGCATGGCGTAGCCTTTTGAACTATAAATTGAGTGGCAGGCCTGTAGGTCTAACATGCTATTTAAAGGAAAGCGAATACCTTCGAGCCTTAAGGCAATACATGATGCATTTATTAGAACCCATGATAAAAAATCTTCAAAAGGAGGAACTCTTTGTTGAAAAAACACCTTCACATGCCCTATACGTTACTGAAATTATTGAAATGCTTCCGGAAAGTCGTATTATTCATATACTGAGAGACGTACGTGATGTGGTTGCTTCCCTTTTGGCTGCTTCAAAGTCATGGGGCAATCACTGGGCACCAAAGGATGCTAAATCCGCTGCGCAGATGTGGGTACAACACGTTCAGGCAGTTAGAGAATCAGCAAGGAATCTAACAAGATCGCAGTTTTTTGAACTCTGCTACGAAGACCTGAGCACTGAGACAGCGGATGTATTACAAGATATATGCACTTTTTTGGGCATTGATTGGGACGAAAAAGGAATTGCAGATGCTATAAAAAATAATAATTTAGAAAATGCCAAGAAAACGGATGGGACAATTATTCCGGTTGGTGGAGAACTCGCTTCTCAACTGGGCACCGTCACAAAGGAACCAGAAGGATTTGTACGAAAGGGGCATCCTGGATCATGGAAGGAAGATTTATCCAAACAAGAACTATTACTGATATCACACGTTGCTAGAAACACAATGGAAGAAGTAGGCTATAGCTGGGATGATACAAAAAAATTCCAAGATTGTGCAAATAATAGAATGGGATACCATACAGGTCCAATTAAAAGCAATATTGAACAGTCATCAAAAAAAAACAATTACGCCTTCATGACTTGCGCAACTTAAAGGCAGAGCTAAAATTGCCAATAGAAAACATTGGAGAAGAAAAACGAATTCTCTTAGAACTTATCAAGTGTTCCCCCGATAACATTGAGGTATTGAACAATCTTGGTATCGCTTCCTTATATGAAGGAAATTTAAATTCGGCACTCGAATTTTTCAAGTACGTATTAATACTAGACCCTGACAACAAAATCGCTCAAGAAAATCTCTTCCATCTCAAAGAAAAAATGTTCGATATCAGACAATTTGTATTTTAAATCAGCTTAAAAAACAAAAATGGAAAATATAAAGGCTTCAATAATAATACCAACACGTAATCGTTCAAAATTGATAATGTCTGCAATTAAATCTTTTATTGAACAAGACTTTCCTGCCCCTCAATACGAAATTATTATTGTTGATAATGGTTCAACAGACTGCACAAGGAAGGCTGCAGAATGCGCCATATCAATGAATAAAGATCGCAACATCAGATATATATTTGAGCCAGAACATGGACTCTTATCAGGTAGACATAGTGGGGCATTAAAAGCAAAGGGAGAAATTCTCATCTTTGTCGATGATGACATTGAGGCAGTCAACGGATGGCTATCGACAATAATGGCTGAATTCGAAGATAAATCTGTTCACTTGGTTGGAGGCCCTAGTCTCCCCAAATATGAAGTTGACCCTCCCAAATGGATCGATAAATATTTCTCCTGGGAAGATGGTTGTATGACATGCGGCTCACTGAGTCTCCAAAACAAAGGATGGGAAAGAGTGGAAATAGATCCAGTATTTGTGTGGGGATTAAATTTTGCTATAAGAAAGAAAACGCTTTTCGCGTTAGGGGGTTTCCATCCTGATAATATGCCAAAACACCTCCAGCACTTTCAAGGAGATGGTGAAACCGGGCTAGCTCTTAAATTGAAGGAAATTGGGCTCAAGGCAATCTACAGCCCGGGTGCGAAAGTATACCACAATATTCCACGAAAAAGACTTACCGTAACTTACTTTGAAGAAAGATTCTATTATCAGGGAGTTTGTGATTCATATACGCAAATAAGGGAGAATAAGGGTTTATCAAATATTAAAATCCCTGACTATCAGATATTTGATCAATTCTTACCAAACATACCTGCTTATGATCAATATAACCAAATTATTTATAAGCGGATTCATAACGCCTATGTTGATGGATTTCTTTTTCATCATGAAGCCGTACGAAAAAGCAAGACGCTTTTGAAATGGGTCTTGAAGGAAGACTATTTTGATTACCGTCTCCCTGAATTAGATCCTCAAGAACAACAAGAAATTCAAGAGGTGCGTGACCGCATACAAAAACGATCCTCACACCCACTATGGCCGCAAACTACAGCTCAGAAAATGTTTAAAGAGGCCTTTAATCTAATTAAGTCTGACGATATGGATATTGCCTTGTCCAGACTTGATATGGTTGCAAATTTATGTCCATGCATGCCCAAAATACATCTAACCCGTGCCTTATGTCTGTTCGCACTCAATCGACCGCAGGAGGCTGTACGTGCAGCTATTACTGAATTAGCTATTCAACCAGATAATAAACAGGCAGTAAATATATTATTGAAAAATCAACAGGCGTTATTAGAAGAACTAAAAAGAGCGCCAAAAACAATAATTCAGCTCGTTGAACGCGCACTAAATTGCCTGATTAATCAAACATAACAAAATTTGAGAACTAAGAACTTGTACAGCAGGATATATTACAATGGAAACCAAAGTAAATTATTCACTTATTGAACACATTACATGGCACAATCAACGCATTGCTACCATTATCCGTTCAGAATATCTGCCTGATAAAACTACTTTTGTCACACCCGATGCATACTATCAGCAAGCAGGATTTGTTGTTTATTCAAAAGGCGGTGTCATTCCCCGGCATTCGCATCTGCCATTGCAAAGGCACTTAATTGGAACGCCAGAAACCCTGCTCGTTCGTAAGGGGCGAGTCGAGGTTGAATTATATGCCATGGATAAAAGTCTGCTTACTACATCTGTATTAACCGAAGGAGATATTATTTTATTGGTAGCTGGAGGGCATTGTTTTCGGTGCTTAGAAGACACAATATTGTTGGAAATTAAACAAGGTCCTTATACCGGACTGGTGGAAAAGGAACGGTTTTAATGTTCCCTGTGAGTGAACCTCTGCTGACTGAGCATGAAGTGAAACTGGTACTCAATTGTTTGCGTACAGGATGGATTTCATCCGCAGGCAAGTATCTTGACCAATTTGAAGCGTCATGGGCAGCCTATTGCGGTATGCCATACGGGATAGCTGTCAGTAATGGATCTGTAGCACTCGATATCGCAATTGCGCTCTTGGATCTACAGCCAGGAGATGAAGTAATTATGCCAACTTTTACCATTATTTCGCCTGCACAAGCAGTTATTCGTGCGGGTGGAATTCCTGTGCTTGTTGATAGCGAGATACGCAACTGGCAAATGGACGTCAGGCAGATAGAGGCTAAGATTAGTAGAAGAACGAGGGCAATCCTTGTAGTTCATATCTACGGGCATCCAGCGGATATGGATCCCATTTTAGAACTTGCACAAAAATACGGCTTGACTGTAATAGAGGATGCCGCCGAAGTACATGGAGCAGAGTATAAAGGACGCAAATGCGGAGGAATTGGCGATATAAGCACCTTTAGCTTCTATGCCAATAAACTGATTACTACTGGCGAAGGAGGTATGGTACTTGTCAGAAATGATTCATTTGCGGAAAAGGCCCGTTCGCTTCGTAACCTGTGTTTTCAGAAATCACGTCGCTTTTTGCATGAACATTTAGGTTATAACTTTCGAATGACAAACCTGCAGGCGGCCTTGGGTTTGGCACAGTTAGAGAGAATTGATCAAATAGTGACGCGCAAACGCGCAATTGCTAGGAAATACACGGAATTGTTGAGCGATGAACCAAACTTTAGACTTCCTAATGAAGAATTATGGGCTAAAAGCGTTTATTGGGTTTATGGAGTTTTACTTAATGAAAACATAGGTATGGATGCTGCACAATTTTCTGAAAAACTCATTCAATATGGGATAGAAACCCGCCCCTTTTTCCTCGGAATGCATGAGCAACCCGTATTCAAAAAAATGGGATTTTTTCAAGGAGAATCGTATCCTATAGCGGAACGATTGGCACGATTCGGTTTTTATCTCCCAAGTGGTTTGACTTTGAGCGATAAGGATATAGAGCACATTGCGAAGTGTTTGAAAGAGGTTATAAAATGAAACATCTATGTCTGTAAGACACAAAGGGAAATGAAAATTTCACCCAGAGCCAAATGCGAAGGGTCTCTGCCAAGCAAGATTCTTCGCTCCGCTCAGAATGACAGTGCATGAGGTATTTTCAAATGAGAGCTTTCGATAATTATGCCTCCTATTATGACCTCTTGTATCGTGATAAGGACTATAAGGCAGAAACCTATTTCATCAATCGTCTCATTAGGGAATACATGCCACATAGCAAATCGATTTTAGATTTAGGCTGCGGTACCGGTTATCATGCATTTTTTCTCGCACAAGAAGGATACGTCTTACACGGTGTAGATTCAAGTGAGCGCATGATTATGGAAGCACAACGAAAATGCAATAATTTACCAAAGGAATTGGCAAATCATCTGTCATTTTCTCTCGGTGATATACGCACACTGAGATTGGACAAAACCTTTGACGTAGTAGTTTCTCTCTTTCATGCAATAAATTACCAAACAAAAAATAAGGATTTGAAGGCAACCTTTTCTAC
The DNA here is from genome assembly GCA_046291035.1 of Candidatus Brocadia sp. GTDB lineage: Bacteria > Planctomycetota > Brocadiia > Brocadiales > Brocadiaceae > Brocadia. Next base: position 18,918 of record JBKBTA010000006.1, on the reverse strand, counting down.
TGTAAAAGAGCATCTAAACCCTGATGGTATTTTTATTTTTGACAGTTGGTACGGTCCTGCTGTCTTAACGGAAAAACCAGCCGTACGTATTAAACGCATCGAAGATGGCCGATTGCAAGTTACTCGTATTGCATCTCCCACATTATGCCCAAATGAAAATTGTGTAAATATCGACTATCACTTTTTCATACGTGACAAAATCACTCAAAATATAGAAGAATTTAAAGAGTGTCATAAGTTGCGATACCTTTTTCTCCCAGAAATTATAGAATTCTTTGCAAATGCAGGTATGAAAATGATTCTTTCCCAAGAATGGATGACTACTCATAAACCAGGAATTAACACATGGAATGTGTGTTTTGTTGGGAGCAAGTTATAAATGGACAAAATTGCAATTTTTATTGAACATTATACGATTTGTAACAGTCCATCGATATTAAATTTTATTGATTTTCTTTCAGACTACTACAATATTGATTTATTTTTAAAACACGTAGCATTAACGAATACCAATATTTTGAAAAAACCGAATATACGGGTTATAAATTACCTCGAAAAAATTCCCCTTGATTATATAAAGGAAAGAATAAAGCAGACACCGCTTTTTTACAATCATTATGTCGCCTTTGATCCGCATGGTTTTGTCCTTTGTAAAGAATTATTTCCACATTCAAGACCGATCTATTACAGCCTCGAATTGTATATGAAAGATGACCATTCCAGCCTGCATTATCCGAAGGAGATTATGGAAAAAGAAAGGACTGAAATTCATTGTATCAAAGGGTTGATTATTCAATCAAAAGAAAAGGAACGCCTGTTCAGAAATGATTATAACCTGTCTGAAGATATACCTTCTTTCATATTACCAATAACTTATCGGGGTGTTTCAACTAAAGAAAAGTCTTCCGAAATTCGAGAAAAATATAACATAGCTGCTCATACAAAAATCGCTTTACATCTTGGAGGTATTGCAAGGTGGTTTTCATGCATCGAACTTGCCATGACTTTTTCAAAGATTAAAAATTGGGTGTTACTTTTTCATGGTTATCATGACAAGATATATGTAGAGGAATTAAAACACATACTGACCAACCACAATATTAAGAATGTCATTATTTCTGAAGAAGCGTATGATGACATCAACAATATTAACCCCATTATTATGTCGTGCGACCTGGGAATTGCCTGGTATAACGATATTTCAATGGGGTTTAGGACTGCTGGTAAATCATCAGGCAAAATCCCTGCTTACCTCAAGTTTGGTTTACCGGTAATAGCTAAAAAATATCCAAGTACTATAGAAGCGATAGAAGACACTCATTGTGGTATATGCGTAGATACATTTGAAGAAATAGCTGATGCAATAACGAAAATTGAAAATAATTATGATGCATATTCAAGAAATGCATGTGATGAGTATGATAAAACTTACCGATTTGAAAACTATAAAGAAAATCTGCTCGATTTTTTCAGACAACAAACAACTCCCAATTATCATTTTAATTGGGACAAGCTACTTGAAAACAAAAAGGTTGAAGACTTCCTTGTCTCTAACGAACTCTGGGGAGAAAATCAGGGAACAAATAACAGGGGACGTATAACCTGGCTCGAATATTTGAAGAATAAAATTTCTGAGAGAAAAATACGTTTATTGGAAATAGGATTCGGTTCGGGTATTGATTACAAGATGTTAGACCGTGCGGGCATCTTAGACAAAAGTGCAATAGATTATTATGGAGTCGATGTAACAAAGAAATTTGTTGAATATGCACATCAATATTTGCCAAAAATGAAATCTTTCCTAATTGATGGATACCATCTTCCATTTGATGATAAATATTTTGATGTCGTTTATTTAAGGCATGTTCTTGAACATCAAATACACTATCGCCCTTTACTCTCTGAGGTATTTCGGGTTTGCCGAGGAGAAGTGTTTATCAACTTTTTCATTGAATTATCAGATAGCGAATCTGACGAAATCCGTTTTGATGGGAATTGGTTTCACAACACGTATTCCCGTAAACGGTTTTATTCATTTGCTCAAGAGTGTGGATTTAACCCAAACGAACTTACTGTCTATCGGACAGAAGATAAAACTGATGCGATTGTAATTTGCACACGTTTTAACCAAAATCCAGAAACCCGTTTCACTCCTGATTCTGGTAAACCATCGCTTCTTACGCTTCAAAATGTATCAAAATTTAGTCCAATTAACAGGACTTACCCAGAAGCTGACAAATCTATGCTGTCCAATTTCATAATAACTAAATTGATTCCAATTGTTGGGACAAAACCATATCCATTAGATGAGTTACTGCTAATCTGTTCGGCAGTATCATACTTCAAACCGCAAGCAATCATAGAGTGGAGAACTCATAGTGGCTGCAGTGCAAGAATTTTTTATGAAACTACGAAACACCTTGGCGTTCACGCAGAAATTCACTCGATCGATTTACCCCCTTCTGTTTCTCATCCGGAGAATTTAAAAGACGGAAGAGCAACCTTTGTGAAGGGACTTCCCATTACATTGCATCTTGGTGATGGCCTTGATGTTGCAAAAGAACTCATGAAAAATAAGAAAAATATTTTTACCTTATTTTTTGTGGACGGAGATCACTCCTATCAATCTGTATGGCGTGAATTGAATGGTATTAAAACCATAGCTGAAAACGCTGCAATCCTTGTACATGATACCTTTTATCAAGGGAAAGAATCAAACTATAATTGTGAACCTTTTGAGGCCGTTACAAAATTTGCAAAAGAAAATGGTTATGCCGTTTGGTCAACGCAACTTGGTCTTCCCGGAATGAGTCTTCTCTGGTTAAATCAAAACCGGTGTACGTCAAATATGGTTACTATATAAATAAATATTACTGAGTAAAAATTCGTAGACAACAATGAAAAAACGACTTTCCATTCTCCATACGGTTGAATTTTATTATCCACACATGGGTGGTGCAGAGATCGTTGTTCAACAAATATCAGAACGGCTTGTTAAGCGTGGACACCATGTTACTGTAGCAACAACAAAACTAGACGGACATAATTTTAGAGATCTCAATGGCGTTCAAATTGAGGAATTTTCCGTCAAAGGATCTTTTGGGAATGGCATTTTTGGTGACGACATCGAACGATACAAAGAATTTTTGCGTAGTCATCAAGCAGATGTAATGATGAATTATGCAGCGCAGCAATGGGCAACAGACTTGGCCTTTGAAGTTTTACAGTTAACTTCGAAGGAACGAGTCAATATCATTGCCCCGTGTGGTTATTCCGCCCTCTTCGATAGTCGTACGATACGTTGGCCGCAATTTGCAGATTACTTCAATCGCATAATTCCAACGATTATCCCACAGTACGACGCGGCAATTTATCACTCAGCACTTTATCAAGACTTCGAATATGCTCAAAACCATGGATTTACAAACAGTGTTATAATTCCAAATGCTGTTGATGAAGAGGAATTTTTACGATCACCTCGTATAAATTTTCGTGAAAAGTATAATATCAAAACGACTTTTTTGGGGTTATGCGTCGCAAATTTTTACCCAGGAAAAGGGCATGAGAGAGTTATCAAGTGTGTTCGACAGATGAATCGAAAGGATTTTACAATGGTCTTTATTGGGAAAGAGGGAGAGCAATTGGAAAATATCAAGGCACAGGCAACAGGTCTGAATGTTCAGTTTTGCGTTGATATTCCACGTGAAGATATCCTAGCGGCCTATCACGAGGCAGATATATTCTTATTCGGTTCCTATATCGAAGCATCCCCGGTAGTGATTATTGAAGCAAAGGCATCAAAAACCCCATTCGTTTCGACAGATTGCGGAAACGTTCGTGAGTGGAAAGGAGGAATTGTATGTGCGCCTGATGAGATGGCTGCAAATGCCACTAAAATATTAGACAATAATTCACTTCGAAAGCAACTTGCAGATGAAGGCTGGAAAGAATGGAAGGAAAAGCTTACCTGGGAGTCTGCAGTTGATAATTATGAAGAGTTGTATCTAAGATTATATTACGACAAAGCTGTCATAAGAAATAAATCCACACCAATTCCAGCTTGGAAACGCCAACTGGATGATATTCAACAAATGATCGAAAATAACTATACTGATGTATCTTTGTATTTGCACGCAGCTGAAATTTTGTTAAAAAATTCCCGAATAGACGAGGCAAAAAGATACCTTGAAGATGCCCTTGAATTAGATTCAAACAATGCTACTATACAAGAAGTGTATCAACAATTATCAAAATAAACCATGAAACCAAAATTATTATATGTAGGAATGAAATATGACTACGGGGATAAATCAAGGGGGTTTTCCTTTGAACACTGGAATTTTTATCATCCACTAAAAAGTTTTTGCCAAAGGCGTGATTGGGATTTTACCCACTACGATTTTATGGACCGTGGATTAAGCATTGGCATCGACCTAATGACACAAGAGTTGTATGAATTAGTCAAAAAAGAAAGACCCACTTATCTTTTTGCAGTCCTATTTGATTTCCATCGCGACCCCATCCACGAGGTATTCAAACAAATATCTGCATTGGGTACAATAACCATTCATTGGTTTTGTGATGACCACTGGAGATTTGAAAAGTATAGCTCAGTGGTTGCCCCTCATTTTGATTATGCATGCACCACTGCCAGTAATGCCCTTCCAAAATATGAAAAACTTGGGGTTTCTCATAAAGTTATAAAAACACAATGGGCATGTAATCATGAATTGTATATCCCTTATGATATTAAAAAAGATGTAGATATAAGTTTTGTGGGTCAGCCACATGGGAACCGCGTGGAAATTTTGTCAAAATTGATTGAAAACGGATTTAAGTTAGAGGTATTTGGTTTTGGATGGAAAAATCGTCCACGTATCCCCTTCCATCAAATGGTCAGGTTATTTTCCAGGAGCAAAATCAACCTCAATTTATCTAATTCGTCAACTTTGATCGGTCAACAGATTAAAGGAAGAAATTTTGAGATCCCCGGTACACGGAGTTTCCAATTAACTAGCAATGCTGAAAATATAACTGGCTATTATGTGGATGGGAAAGAAATCGTAATATTCAATTCGATTGAAGAATTGATAGATAAAGCCAAATATTACCTTAAGAACGAAGACGAAAGAAACGAAATAGCAACAAATGGATACAATCGAACCATAGCAGAACACACATGGCATCACCGTTTTGGCGAGATATTTGATTATTTAAATATAAAACAGATTAACTCAGGCATAATCGGAAAAGGTATTTCAAATTCAGACATTCATGTGGAACAGACACAGGTAAGTCAAGCTCAGGTAAGTCGAGCTTCTGGGCCACTGGTCTCGGTAATAATCCCGTGTTACAATCAGGCGCATTTCTTACCAGAAGCAGTTGAAAGCGTGGTTAATCAAAACTACAAAAACTGGGAGTGCATTATTATTAATGACGGCAGCCTTGACAATACAGCTCAAGTTGCCGAATCACTTATTCAAAAACATCCAGAATATCATATCCGACTTATTAATCAGATCAACCAGGGATTATCATGTGCACGAAATGCAGGAATCAAGGTATCTAGGGGGAAATACATCCTTCCACTCGATGCGGATGATTTAATACACCCGGAAATGCTACAAAAAACGGTTTCTTTATTGGAAACCCATCCAGAGATTGCAATTGCTTACACGGATGTAAGACATTTTGGCTGTGTGAATCGAATTATTTGTGCAGAAGAGTATGATTTTAAACGACTGCGCTTTAAAAATCATCTCAATTATTGCTCCCTGTATCGACGTGAAGTTTGGGAGTCTGTTGGTGGATATAATCCCAATATGATATGGGGTTACGAAGATTGGGATTTCTGGATTTCCTGTGGTGAAAAAGGGTATTATGGAAGGAGAATTCCTGAACCATTGTTTATGTACCGTGTCAAAAAAAGTAGTATGTATACAAAGGCACTTGAGCATCATAGTGAGTTAATGGCTCAAATCGTTATCAATCATCCAAACCTTTACGACGAAAAAAGCCGTTTAGAGGCAAAAGAAATATTAGATCACTGTTCTGCTGAAAAACTAAAAACCGGCCCTCTTGTTTCTGTTATTATACCGACTTATAACAGACCAGATACCTTGAAAAAAGCATTGGAAAGTATTGCCTCACAGACCTACAAGCGCATTGAAGTCATCGTGGTTAACGATGCTGGAGAGAATGTATTAACGCTAGTTGAAACATTTCGAGAAAGACTATCAATTAAATACCTTGCTCACAATGAAAACAGAGGGCTTGCAGCTGCAAGAAATACCGCCATCAAGCATGCGTCGGGTAAATATATTGCCTATCTAGATGATGATGATATTTTTTTCCCAGATCACATTGAAACGGCTCTAAAAATACTGACCAATACAAACTATAAAGTAGTTTACACGGATGCATACAGGGCACATCAGATAAAATGTGGTGAAACATATCGGGTGATCAGCAAAGATATCCCCTACTCCGTTGATTACGTTAAGGGTATCTTTTATACGACAAATATTACTCCGATTCTTTGCATAGTCCATGATAGATCCTGTTTCAATGAAGTTGGGATGTTTGATGAATCCCTGCCAGTTCTAGAGGATTGGGATTTGTGGATACGGATGTCAGAAAAATATGATTTCTACCATATAAAGCAGGTAACGTGTGAATTCACCTGGAGAACAGATGGTACATCAATGACAAACAGCAAACCGAATGAATTTGCACGGGTGAGGGAACTGATATATAAAAAGAACTATAAACGGTTTTTAAAAACAGGCATTCAGTCATCTACATGTTCTCGAAAACCAGTATCCATCATTATCCTTACTTGGAATGCTTTAGAATATACCAAAAAATGTATCGATTCAATTCAGCACCACACTAATTACCTGCACGAGATCATTTTTGTGGATAACGGATCAACAGACGGCACTGTTGAATATCTTCGGAAATTAGTAAAAGAATATCCAAACTACAAACTTATAGAAAATCAAGAAAACAAGGGCTTTGCAGCCGGCAATAACCAAGGAGTATCTGCTGCAAGTGGAGATTACGTAATGCTGCTCAATAACGATGTGCTTGTTTCTGACGGTTGGCTTGAGGGCCTTGTGGAAAGTTTGGAAAGAGACGAAAAAATCGGTATGGTAGGACCAATAACAAACTCTATCAGCGGTAGACAAATGGTAAGGAATATCCCCTATACCGATGAAAAGGGATTTCATATTTTTTCACAAAAGATAAGAAAGGCATACAATGGCCGACTCACCCCACGATACCGTATTGCCGGTTTTGCGATTCTGATGAGAAAAGCGCTTTATGAAGAGGTAGGCGGTTTAGATGAATCATTTGGCACAGGAAACTACGAGGATGATGACCTATGTTTAAAAGTCCGTGAAAAGGGTTACGCAATTATGGTAGATGAAAGTGTGTTCATCCACCATTACAGAAGCCAGACCTTCATTGAAAATAAAATTGATTATCGGAAGAGTCTGTCTGTCAATGAATCCAGGTTCAGAGAAAAGTGGCCCAACGTTGACTATGAGCAATTACTCGAATTACATGAGAATTTGATCGATACCAATATCGCCCTCGTCACCCAAGGTCAACAGGCACTGGAATTAAGGGATACAGACAAAGCCATTGAACTCTATTTGAAGGTGCTGAAAACGAATCCTATTGATGAGGCTGCCTTGTACGGTATTGGGCTTGCATATCAAACGAGTGGAAAAATGGATGACGCTATTGATGCCTATAAAAAAGTGATAAAGACATGTTCTTATTTCCACCGGCAGTCGCCGTCAGGAGACGGCTCCTACCTGCTAAACGCATACTACAATCTTGCCCTTATTTATGCAAACACTCATCAAATAGACAATGCCATTTCTACACTCGAAAAGGCAACTGAATTGTCTAACTGTGATGTATCTGCATATAACAATTTAGGTGTACTATATTTCAAGAAGAATAGATACAGCGATGCCAGGACTTGTTTTGAAAAGGCGTTATCCATTGATGCTAATTACCACGAGGCACGACAAAATCTCAAAAAACTTCAAAAAAATCCTCCTCATGGCAATGTTTAAATTTCTAATACAATAAAAACCAAGATGTTTAATATTTCAACGATTTCATCTATTTACTCTGCAATTGCTTTTCATCTTAAAAAAATCCACTATTATATTTAATCCTTTTACGCCTTATTTAAATATTAAGTAACGTTCCAGGCCACTAAGGCACAAAATCGGAAAGAAAAACTTCTTATATCTGTAGCTTTGTGGCTATTTTGAATTTTCTAAGCATAAAGTCATTAAAGGCACCGGAATTTTTGCGTTTTATTGACTTTATGGTAAATTTAGATTTATTACTTTGGTACAAATATTGCGCTCCGTTGTAAGATAGTGATGATTTTATTTCACTATTCAACTTATTAACATTAATTCTTACTCAGTTTGGGAGTGGTTTGAAGCCTCTTTCAAACTTTCTAATGGGGTTCATTGAGATTTCACGTTCAAGCGATCCACACCTCTCAAGAGGGGAATAATTTGTGCCATTATAAAATATGCGGATTTAAGTCAAACACTGACAACCATGTTTGACCGTGTTTTCCAAAAACCGCATAAAATGAAACATCCATGATCCTTCGGCTCACAAAGGACAGTGAAAATGTCAGCCTGAGCGGTGAAAGAGATTCTTCACGGAGTTTACCCTGAGCGGGAAAAGAGATTCTTCACTTCGTTCAGAATGACAAAAAGCGAAGGGCTCAGAATGACAGCACAGGAGGTATTTTCAGGTGAAAAATTCCTTTACACCACTAAATAAGGCCTTTGACAACTATTCTCCCATAAATTCCCACATTTATTGAGGATTATGAGGGGTGCTTGAAACAGAAAACATAAATGATAGGACGGGGTAACTCCACCCCTACTTTGTAATTTTTATTTTTCAGTTTCCATTTTACACTGTCGACTCGTTCGAGTAGATACTCATTATTGCACTATGCCAACACCTTTAGCCCAAAGATATTTTAAAGAGGCACAGACGTTTGAAGAAAGTGGACTTTTGGAGAAGGCCATTGCATCTTACAAAAAGGCCATAGAAATCAATCCCTATTTTATTAGTGCATACTATATACTCGCCCTTCTCTACTACCAAACCCAACAATTTGATAACGCAGTTATTCATTTTAAAAAAGTAATAGAATTAGACCCCAATGATGCATCGGCATTTAACAATTTAGGTGTTATATTTTCTGTAAACAACCGGCTTCATGAGGCAAAGATATATTTTGAAAAGGCGTTATCACTTGATGCCAATTACAAAGAAGCACAGGATAATTTGAAAAAAATTCAGGAAAAATTACAAAAGGCTGCCCCATATTCTTCATCCCTGCAATCTATTAAGTATCACTGTCGCAAGATCGGATTTGTAACTTTATGGTATGAACGAGGCCAGGCCTACGTTACCCGGGCAATCCGGGATGCATTAGCCAACGATCATACCACCTTTATCTTTGCAAGAAATGGGGGTACACTTGATAAGCCCATGCTACAAACTACAGGCGAATGGGATATCCCCAATCTTGTTACGCACCCGACATATCAGATACCGCATGACGAATTGAAAAATTGGATTGTAAACAACAACCTCGATATAGTCTTTTTTAATGAAGAATACGACCTTGGATTAGTTGAAGCAGCAAAAGAGTGTAAGGTGAAGACGGTTGGATACTACGTATGGGAGTTGTTTGATCCACAATTCACTGCTGCATGTAAGCGTCTTTATGACAAAATTATATGCCCCACAATGGCCTGCTACAAGAAGTTTAAAGACGTGGGAATGGATAATGTTGAATATATCCAATGGGGAGTTGATTTAAATCTATTTAAATCCATCGAACGGCCAGTAAATAAGCGTACAAGATTTTTTCATCCCGCCGGATGGGGAGGATTACATGCCCGTCGTGGAACCCAATTTGTTATTGATGCATTTCAAAAACTGAACGATCCAAATGCGGAGTTGCTGATCCATACACAGAACGGTTTAGGCATTCAGGAAAACAATAACATCAAAATTATCTCTGGAACAGTGCCACGAGAAGAAATAATCAAAATGTATCAAAATGCAGATGTGGCAGTACTTCCTTCCAAATGGGAGGGACTGGGCTTGACCTTCCTTGAAGCTATTGGCTGCGGATTGCCCATTATCACTGTTGATGCCCCACCAATGACTGAGTTCGTAGAGAACAACAAGACAGGGTTCTTGTGCCGTGTTGCAGAACGGCGGAGCTACCCAGGCATCTTCGTTGAAGGAGTACATGTGGATATCGATGACATGGCCAATAAAATGCGAATGATGCTGAATGCCGATCTCCGTTCTACTCTGCATGAAAATGTCAAGGCATTTGCCTCTAAATTTTCAATCATGAAGTTTAAAGAAAATATGCTGGGCTTTATTCATGATATAACCAAACGAATTGATGATATACGCCTTAACCTCGGATGCGGAACTGATATACGACAAGGATACGTTAATATCGATCAACGCCGGATAAAAGGGGTGAATCAGATAGCTGATGTATCCAACCTTCCATATAAAAGCGAATCAGTGGTCGAAGTGCTGGCAAATGACGTCATTGAACATTTTCCCCGAGAACAGACAGAAGCGGTACTTAACGAGTGGATACGTGTATTACGACCGGGTGGAATACTCAAGATTCAATGCCCCGATGTCCGTACACTTGCAAACGGCTTAATTTCTAATGTAATACCCGTAAATGAGTTCTCTCGGCGGATATACGGTGGTCAAAATTACGGCGGGAACTTCCATTACGCCGGCTTCGATATCCCAGAGATGAAGAGGATGTTGCGACGATTGGGAATGAGGCCGCAGCAGGTCTCCGCTTATAACGGTAATTTTAGTATTACCGCATGTCGAAAATTCCAAACGGAGGCACGAAAACTGCGCGTCATTTTAATTGGTGCGCGTCTCAGTAATTACCCATGGGGTACCGAAAATTTCATTCACAAAGCCCTTTCAGAATTCGGTCACGATGTAATTGATATTGACTTACGGCGTGACTGCAATCGTATTGGGGAGATTCACAAAATACCGGCTGACCTTGTAATTGTATACAAGGGATCCGGCTTAAATCCCCGACTTCTGGAAATGCTAAGTTGCCAAGCAATCCTCTGGTACCCGGATGATGTCCTCACGGTACAGCATGCCCAGGAAGATTTGCAAAAAAACGGATACGCATACGACCGTGTTTATTACTTTGATCGAGCTGGACTCGAGAAATTACGCCAGATGGGGATTACTCACAGTACTTTTTTGCCCTTAGCCACAGCCCCTGCAATCTATAAATATTTGCCAGGAACAGAAAAGAAACATGACGTTGTCTTTGTTGGGAATATATATCCAAATCGTCGCGCCCTCCTAGATCAATTGAAACGAAAATTCAACGTTTTTGAAACTATGGCATTTATGGAAGACATGGTTCGCATATTCAATGAGGCAAAGATTGTTTTGAACCTTGGGATAGGTAAGACTGGTTATCAGTTGCGGGTTTTTGAGGCACTGGGATGCAGGTCCTTTCTGCTTACTAACGAGATCAATATGAACGATCGTTTATTCAAAGATAAAGAGCATCTTGTTTATTTTAATGAACAAAACATTGAGGACCTTATCAGCTATTATTTGAACCATGAAGACGAAAGGGAAGCCATTGCAGAAAATGGTTATCGGGAAGTTTGTGCGAAACATACTTTTAAACATCGTATGCATCAAATACTCATTGACTCAGGATTTACTCCTTTTGCCTATAATGAAAGATGAATAAACATCACCTTGTGTTGATGAAATGTTTTAGTATTTTCAAAAGATGATTTCGACAATTTTTTAGCAAAAATGTGAAGAAGACTAACTCTGTCAGGATTTAAAATCCTGACAGGCTGACTCACAGATTTCGTGCTTCGGATTTTGCCTTAAGTTTTATATGCAATTATAAGAGGAGTTAACCCTTGACCTTAAATCAAGCAGTTACAGTTTATATTCCGTGCTACAATGCAGGAAAATACATTTCCCGTTGCCTCGAAGGCGTACTTTCACAGACTTTTCCAGTCAATGAGGTTCTTGTAATCGACGACGGGTCAACGGATGACTCACGAGAAATAATATCACGATATCCGGTAAAGATTATTCGGCATGAGTTAAATAATGGACTTGCTGCCGCCCGCAATACAGCGATAAGAAATGCAATCACTGAATATGTAGCCTGTGTTGATTCAGATGTAGTACCTGAACCAGATTGGCTGGAAAAGTTAATGCAGAATTTCGGTGATAATGTAGCAGGTGTTGGGGGAAAATTACTGGAGTTATATTCGGTCCTTTTGCCTGACCAATGGCGGGCCAATCATGCCATCCAGCATTGGGGTGATGCAAAAAAGGAAAATCCTGATTTCATTCACGGGGCAAATAACGTTTATCGAAAAGAGGCGTTAGTCCGTGCAGGGCTATACAACGAAAAGTACAGGACCAATGGAGAGGATTGTGATATGTCTTTTCGTTTGCGCAATATGGGCTACACACTTGTTTATGAACCGCTGGCAATAGCCCATCATCTCCGCAATGACACTTTACAGTCAGTGCTAAATACCTATTGGCATTACCATACCCCCTTTCATATTGATACTGATCGCTACGGAAGTTATATGAATCTCAAAAAGCTTTTACAAAAAATCCAGCTAAATTTTATGGTGGGAGAACGTGAAATAAATAAAGATTTTAGCAAGAAAAGATACCACCTTCTTTATCCCAGTTTTCTCCTCCCCCTGCGAAACACCCTCCAGGATATACGATTATGTATAAAACTACATGCTCCGGATGAGGATGAACACCAAATCGAGCAAACATTTGTCGCCGTTTATTTAGGCATTTTTGCGTTGTTAAGAACAACTCATGCTCCTCGAAATTTAGTCAATGCAATGATTGAGGATATGGCCGATTTACGTCTTAGCAAACCGGAGTTCGATATATATTTATCAGATACAAACGTGAGAAATATGGCAGGGAATCATAACGCGGGTCCCCATAATACCTTTTTCCCGGCAGAAGACTTTGACAAAGATTTTGCCAGGCAAACGCTGGGAATTATACACAAGTGGTTAAGCGCCATGAATGAAACAGTATACCAAATGATAACCGTTTCAGCGGAACGTGTTCGGGATGAACTCAGACAGAAGGCACAGGTAACAAAGAAAGCAAAGATCATGCTTCTCAACCCCCCATGGAGAGAAGGAAACCGTGCAGGAGTACGAGCGGGGTCCCGATGGCCCTTTACCATGGAAATCGGAGATAAACCTTCCCCGGTGTATCTTCCTTTCCCTTTTTTTCTAGCTTATGCTACTGCTATGTTGAAAAAGGATGGATTTGAGGCGGTGCTTGTAGATGCTGTGGCCGAAGGCCTTACAGACGAAGAGTTTCTGGAACGGGTATGGGGATTCGGTCCCGATGTTATTTTGATTGAAACCGCAACTGCTTCGATTCATGTGGATTTGCAATACGCTCAACGCATAAAGCATATGCTAAAACACGGCACTAATGTTATTTTCGTCGGAACCCATGTGAGCGTATTGGGAGAGGATTTCCTCCGGGAAAATCCCGAGATTGACGCCGTCATATTGGGTGAGTATGAAGATACTTTCCTTGAAATAGTTAAAAAACTTTGTGACAACCAATCGTTACACGGAATAGAAAATATAATCTATCGTACGAGTGATAGAGAGATAAACGTTAACGCACGTTCTAATAAATTAATTGAGCTCGACAAACTCCCCTGGCCAGAACGAGAGACGTTACCCATGTACGCTTACTACGACCAATTTGCGAACTGTATGCCGTCACCAAACGTTCAGATCCATGCAAGCCGGGGATGTCCGTATGGTTGTATCTATTGTGTATGGCCACAGGTCCTCTATGGAGGCCCGAAGTATCGTACACGAAATCCGATTGATGTAGTGGACGAGATCGAATGGTTGATAAAAAAATATGGGTTTAAGGCCTTCTATTTTGATGACGACACTTTCAATATCGGTAAAGAACGTATTCTGAAGCTCTGTAGTGAATTAAAGAGGCGGGGCTTGCATAAAATCCCATGGACCGCCATGTGCAGGGCTGATACTTCCGATCGTGAAACTCTTCTGGCAATGAAAGAAGCTGGCATGGTTGGACTAAAGTTTGGAGTAGAATCAGGTGTTCAAAGGCTGGTAGATGCGAGTGGGAAAAATCTGGATCTTTCAAAGGTTAAAGAAGCGGTAAGGATATGCAAAGAAATAGGACTTAAGACACATTTGACATTTACGCTGGGATTGCCCGGAGAAACATTAGAAACCATTAAGGAAAGTATAGAGTTTGCCAAGATGCTAGACCCAGATACCGTTCAATGGTCATTGACAACTCCGTTCCCGGGGACCAAATATTTTGATCTCGCTGATAAAAACGGTTGGCTTTCCACAAAAGATTGGGCAAAGTACGATGGTGCAAGGTATACCGTACTAAGATCTGACAACCTCTCTATCGAAGAACTTCAACTGGCGTTACGTGATGCAAATGCACAGTGGCGAGAACATGTAGCGAACAGACAATGTAGGGATATAAACATTTTTAAAATGAAACATTCATGACCTTCGGTCACAAAGGGGAGATTTCATCCCCCTTTGCTGTCATTCCGAGCGGAGCAAGGAATCTTCAAGATTTCTCCCTTCAGTCGAAATGACAATTACAGGTGAAATACAAATGATAGGAAAAGAACTATTGCAAAAAATGGTAACAAAAGATGATTGGGAAGAACTTAGGAGTTTTTTCGATAGTATTCCCGATCAAAGACTTCCGATTTTTTTAGAATTTTTAAAAGGAAAAAGTTATGAAAAATTATCCATGATACCTGAAGCTAATGAAGTACTGCTACACCTCTATAAAGATTGCAATAATGCCGTGCACTATTGGCCCACGATAAATGATTTTCGGGTTGCATATGGTATTAAACTACCAAATGGCCGTCCCAAGATTTTGACAAATATAAGGGGAGGAAGAATTGGCATGAGCCTGATTGCCAATGCAGACACAATTTCCTTTGTACCGCACCACAATCTTGGAAGACTAAGTAATAGTATGATAGGTTATCGAGTCCATGTGGATTTGTTTTCAGACATTCTAAGCCAATTACCCAATGGGTGGGAACCAGACTATGTATTTTTTTTCCTCTCCGAGGTATCATCTTTGCCAACCGGATTAGAGAAATCACCCTATCCAGTTATTGGGCTTCCTGGCGATCCATGGAAATGCAATAAATTATTCTGGGACATGAAATTCTTTGATGCAATGATGCCTGCAATGAAACATATGTGCAAACCTTATGAATTATTAGGAAAGATAAAAACGTTATATACTTCTTGTTCTGGAATACAGGGTTTCGTCCCGTGGTTATTTACCAATATACCTGAAACACCGGGAGAGAAAGAATATGATGTGGTTTTTACTGGGAGCTTTATAAGCCCTTTTCATAAAAAAAGGCGCCAGTATATCTGGAAGTTATTAAAATTAGCCGACCGATACAAAATTTTTACGGGCTATACAAATTCAGTATCAGACTGCTATGAAATTATGCGCAAGGCGAAAATCGTTATACATTGTCCCAACATGCAAGGAGGCGTTAACCTCAGACCATTCGAGGCAATTGCGTGTGGCGCCTTGCTATTGCATGAAGAAGGAGAGCATTCCATTGAGGAATTTTTTGTTCCAGATAAAGAGGTTGTGCTGTTTAACGAAGATAACTTTGAACAAAAAATCGAATACTATGTGCATCACAATAGAGAAAGGGAACAAATTGTCAAACAAGCCGTTAAGAAGAATCGAGAGTATGCCAATATTGTATTACTCATGAAGAACGTCATTGAAAAAATCAAACAATCTAAAGTCACAGTAACATCAAGACCGGCAGAAAAATTACCTGAAGACATGAAACTCAATGCCCTGGGAATTTCAAGCTTTTATGCCATGGATCTCAATTTAGCGATTTTACGTTTTTCTAAAGCTATCATAATCAATAAAAACAATACAAAATATTTCAATAATCTGGCCGTCTGCTTAATGGTGCGATCTTTACTAAATAAACAAACAAACCATCTCATCGAATCTTTACTTTTGACTGCTAACCAGCCGGGTTCAACAACAATTGTTTCTCTCTTTAATTTGATTTCTTTTTACAGATTTATCAAACTCGATCAAGATAAATTTCTTGAGCAGGCAGACATACTGATAAACCGTGTAATCAACGATGACAATAAATTTTTAGAATTCTCCAGTGACGAATTATTTTTCTACATAGAAACGCCAGGGAATTATCTCTTACACAGTCAAATATTTCGCCTTGAAATGGATGCTTTAATGATGTCCTTTCCAGAAAGGAATAATCACTATCAAGAGCAGGTATGTCGGACAATTTTATGGAGGACCCTTGAGTATAAGGGCGATTATTATGCTGAAGTGGATGAAAGGGAACGGTCTATTAAAGAATATAATTCAGCGTTAGAATACTGCCCTCATAACGAGTTTATATTAGAAAAATTGATTAAACTTTATTTTGAGGATGAGCAGTGGAACAATGCGGAATTTTATCTCCACAAGCTTTTGCAACATTCACCACTTCATGAAAATGCCCACCTCTGGCTTTCAAAAATCGAATTGTCAAAAGGAGAAAAAGAAAAGGTAAAAGAGAGAATTTCTCCCCTCCTTCATCTTGACAGCCTTA
Organism: Candidatus Brocadia sp.; assembly: GCA_046291035.1. Classification (GTDB taxonomy): domain Bacteria; phylum Planctomycetota; class Brocadiia; order Brocadiales; family Brocadiaceae; genus Brocadia. The sequence goes on along the minus strand of JBKBTA010000006.1, from coordinate 2,102 downwards.
AATACAGGAAAGAATTCCTGCATATTATGGATCAAGTTTCAAACGATAAAGTATCTTTCACATTATGCGAAACCCTGAGATAAATTCCTGTTAAAAAATGAAACGAAATAGCTTTTTAGCCGTTGATTTCACCCAAGTATTGTGCTATTTTATTACTTATGTATAAATCCTACGAACTAATAAAAAAACTCGAACCCAAGATTGGCGAAGAAGAGGCCAAAGAACTCATAGAGTTTATTGAGTCATTTAAGGGCGATGTTGCCACGAAAACCGACCTCCAACTATTAAAGTTAGATATTGAAGGCAAGCTTGACAAACTCGATACCAAGATCGAAGGCGTAAAGAACGAACTCAAAAATAAGATCGAAGGCGTAAAAAGCGAACTCGAAAATAAGATCGAAGGCGTAAAGAACGAACTCGAAAATAAGATCGAAGGCGTAAAAAGCGAACTCGAAAATAAGATCGAAAATTCCAGGCTTGATTTAATAGGTAAAATTGAAGCAGCAAAGATAGATATACTCAAATGGCTCTTTGGATTCTGGATTACTCTCCTTGGCACTATTATTGCTTTCTGGTTGTTTAAATAAAACCAAGATTTATAATTTCAGAATCCTCAGACTGATTCTTCTCACCGAGGAAAAGGTGATGGTATTGCAAGCGAAAATTTGCAAGGATAAACAACACGACCAACCGTTCTTTCATGATCACAGGACATGCAATCGTTAACTAAAGTAAACCCTGTAGGGCATTTTCATTATTTTTAATCCACAAATATACATCCTCCAATATTTTTCGCGCATCCCTTTTTGGCTTCCAGTTAATCGCATCAGATATTTTTTGATTATCAGTTATATAAATAGCTAAATCGGCAGGTCTTGTCTCTGGTTCCGATAGTATCTCTATTTTATTTCCTGTAATTTCCTCGCATAACTTCGTTGTTTCCAACAAGGAAAGGTTTACAGCTCTGCCACCGCCTAAATTATAAATACGACAATTAACATCTTCTATCGAACTAATGAGCAATTCCAATGCATCAAATAGGTCGTCGATATGTAAAATATCCCTCACCTGTTTCCCCTTGCCTCCAAAGCCAATATACTTGAGGGGTTTTCTAAAATAATGCGCCAACATCCACAGGGTAAAAACCCCCTGATCAACTTTTCCAAATTGCCAAGGTCCGGCAATTACCCCACACCGGATAATAACGCCCTTTATACCGTACATTTTTATATATTCTTGTAGTATGATTTCAGAACAGAGTTTTGTTGCCCCATACATAGATTTGGGTCCGTCAAGGATAAAATCAACATTTATTCCATTTCTGGACCAACCAGGAAAACTTCTCTCCTGTTCTTCGCACCATTCAAATCTTGTCTCTTTTTCGACGATCTTAATACTATTAATAACGTCATAAGGATATACCCGGCTCGATGAAAGAAATACGACATCTGTCCCATTTTTCCTGACCAGTTCGAGACAATTTATCGTCCCGACAAGGTTTGTGTTGATAAGATAGGCAGGACTTTCGCTATAACCAGCCATAACAGATGGCTCTGCCGAACACTCAAGCAACAGATCGATTTTCGAGCTAAATTCCAAATCTTCAGGATTTCTAATATCTCCGTGAATAAAATCAATTTTATGCTGTTTAAGACGTCCTATATTTAGCTCCGAACCACGCCTTCTCAGGTTATCAAAAGCTATGACTCTTATAGAAGGATACTTTCTCTTGAAGGAAACGGCTAAATTACTCCCTACAAAACCAGCGCCTCCAGTAATAAGTATTGTCCCGTATCTTAATTGTTTGTTCATTTATGGAGAAATTATGTTCTAAAAAATATTGCGTGACTTATCGCCCTTTAGATAAAAAACGCCTATGCCCGCCCCAGAGATTGAATCGATTCACACCTTAGACAACTACCTCCTTCTGTACTTCGTAGATCTCTCGCAGAATGGTTTTAATATCACATTTAAATTCCCAATTTGGATAATGTTTTTTAAATTTAGCAACGCTACTGATCCACCAGATATGGTCACCAGCCCTATTTTTATCAATATACGTATAATTCAATTTCTGCGCTGATATTTTCTGACACATATCA
>JBKBTA010000069.1:0-13638 GCA_046291035.1 Candidatus Brocadia sp. | reverse complement strand
AAAGGCTTCAAAGGGCAATTAAACTCTGCATTGATGAAAACGACGCAGGCTCACGCGAATTGCTCGAACACATCCTTCTCGATGAAGAAAAGCATGCCAATGACCTGGAATCATACCAACAAGGAATCAAAGATATGGGGATTCAAAATTTCCTGGTTACGCAGGTTCACAAAAAAGAAAAATCTTAACCCATTTTTGCAGATTAAATTATACCCTCGGCTACTTTCTCAATGTAGAGCGGCGAGGCTCGTCGCTCTACAACGTAGTTTTAAGATTCCCTAAACATTCCAAGGTTTTTGAACGTGCCGATGCATATAAAACTCGGAATTACCGCATTCGGGGCATATTAAAATTCTCTCTCGTTTCTTCATATATTTTATCAATGTCGTAACGAAGGCTGCATGGCTCCAGGTAAGAGGCGACACGGATAACGGTTCGTTGGTGTAAGGATCGACCTGTTCCGCAAGGACGCCTGACGGCAATGCTCTATCTACTACCCATTCCAGGATTGGCAGTGCGTTGTTCAGTTCTGTCAAATTTCTCGCGCGCATAATTTCATACTCCGCCAGCCACATCGTACAAATAAACCACGGGTTTCCAGGCACACGCTCTATATCATTACTCACCCGATGATAAAAATCGTTGGTATATCTGGCTACCCCTCCCACCGGGGTCTTTATCCACAGTCTTTCCTTTACGGCATTCATCACTAAATACATCAAAGGCAACGAGTCCGAAAAGGCTTGCATCAACTGTCATATCCAGCTCATATCCTTTTGCAGTCCTTTTCCCCATCCTCGCGAATCGTCCTTCCTCCTTATTATAAAAATATGCTATCAAGGCATCCTTCATTTTATCCGCAGTGTCACGATATTTGTCACCATATTCATATTCTCCGAATGCACGGGCAAAGTTGCCCGCTGCGCGTAAACCAGCGATAACAGCAGATACGGTAAAGGTATGTACCCCATAGCGTTCTTCCCACAAATCGTACGAATTGAGCGGCAAACCGGTTTCTTCGTCTCTGAATTTAACCATAAATTCTGCGGCATTGATGATCAAACTCCGGTATAAAGGCTTTATAAATTCAATATCCCTAAATTCATCGTAATGATTCCATAACGCCCAAATGACCAGGGCAATCCCATCTTCCTGGATGGTGAGACTCTTTTTATCGTCCTTTAGCCAGGGGTGCCACGAACTGGCAAAAGAACGATCGGGGTTATATTTGTGGAGCAGATAACCCTCTTTAGAAATAACGTCTGCGCAAAACTGAAAGAACCGTTTTGTCGTATCCATATATCCCGATTTAATGAGGGCATACGCAACCAGGGCACCGTCACGTGGCCACATATAAGAATAGGTATCTCTACCTTGCTGGACAATATCAAAGTCGTTCGCCGCAATGATGGCACCGTTGTTGTCAATCTGTGTCCGGACGATCAACAGACTCCTTTTAAAAAAAGAAACAAGTCTTTGGGGGAGATCATAAAAATTAAACATCTCTTTATTGACCCACAATCTCCAATAGTTGTTAGTACGGCGAATCAATTCTTCCGGCGTTTTCTCCCAGATATCCTTATTGAGTCTCGCTACTTCACTGTATTTCATCCCTGCTGCAATCCAATAATGAGCCACATTTTCACCATGTGCCTTTATACGGAGATTAATACCAAGGGTTGAATCTACGGAACCCTGAGCAATGGGATTGCCACTTAATGCACCATCTTCTGCATCCTTCCACGTCCCTTCGGCGCCAAACGCCTCCTTGATCCCTGTTGCAAAATGATCTATTCCACACTTGGTGGGGTCACAGCAATTAATCAAAAAATACCGCTGGGACTTATTTATAATGAATAATGGCCCTTGTATCAGGGTCATAATATGCCGTATCCCCAACCTCATTTTCGTAGATATGAAAATCATGATTGAAAAACAACCGAACTTCCCGATCCCTCCCCACTAAATTCCTGACAACGATTTCCTTCACAAAAATATTTAAATGAAAATCCACGATGTCATACATCTGAAGCTCGATCTTCAACCGATCGTTTATTGCCCTCACATCAGTCACCAGGGTATCCTCTTTGTATCGTAATGTCTTTTGCCATTCTCCTCCCATCCAGCTAAATTGGCCATCAACCCATACTCCCATCCTGCAGGGATGCCCAATGGTATGATTCTCTTTTCCTACATACGGATAATAAAGGTCCCGGATCTGATACTCCCGATCAAATGTAACCAGCATCGAACCATTTCCTACGGGGATATCTCTCGGCATACTATCACTTCCTTAACGGATTATAAAATTAAAAATCAATGATAAAAAATTAAAAATACATATGAAAATGTAAAACGATCTCTTGCCTTTCAAATCTTGAACTCATCTTTAAATTTTGTTTTGTCATTTTGCATTTTGATTTTTAATCTTTACATTTATATAACGTCATCCAGCTTTTAAGAAAGAACTTATGACCAAAGTTTTCCTTATACTCACGATAGGTTTAAGACTAAGAGTTTGGGTTCAGTCATCTCTTCCATAGCATATCGGATACCTTCTCGTCCCGTACCCGACTCCTTAACACCTCCGTAAGGCATATTATCGGCCCGGAATGAGGGTACGTCGTTGACAATCACGCCACCAACTTCCAGGTGCTCATAGGCATAGAAAACATGCCTTATGTTATTGGTAAACACACTCGCCTGTAACCCATAAACCGAATCATTCAGACGTTTCACGGCCTCTTCAAAGGTATCGTGCTTTGAAACCGTTACGGCGGGTGCAAATAATTCGTTTCTGTTAACCTTCATCCGGGGAGTGGTATTGGTAATCACCGTCGGCTCATAGAACGAGCCTTTGCGCCTTCCCCCAGATAACACACTGGCACCTTCCTTCACAGCCTCATTCACCCAGGATTCTATCCTTCTGGCAGCCTGCTCATCAATCATTGGGCCAAGCCTTGTCTCCTCATCCAGAGGATTACCCATTTTTAATGCCTTTGCTTCATCGACAAAGCTCGACACAAAATCGTCGTATATCTTTTTATTAATGAACAGCCGTTGCAAAGATATGCAAATCTGCCCGCTGAACGAAAAGGCACTGACAATGCAACGTTTTACGACGTAATCCAGATTATCACTGCTATCAATAATTGCACCTGCATTCCCACCTAGTTCCAACGTTACCCTTTTTTTACCAGCAATCTGTTTGAGTCTCCACCCCACTTCGGCACTACCGGTGAAGGTAAACATCTTGATCCGTTCATCAGCAACCATCCGTTCTGCTAAATTTGACGCACAAGGAAACACACTAAAACCTCCACCTGGCCAACCCGATTCATAAATAACCTCACCTAACAAGAGAGCGGTAAGGGGGGTCTTTGTGGCAGGTTTAATAATAATTGGATTCCCTGAGGCAATTGCGGGCGCTACTTTATGGACGATAAGATTTAAGGGAAAATTGAATGGCGAAATGCCCAATATAGGGCCAAGAGGGAAACGCTTATGAATAGCCGTCCTGTTTTTAGAACGCTCTGAGATGTCTAAAGGAATGTACTCACCCAACATCCTCTTTGACTCTTCCAGCGCTATCTGAAACGTCCCGATCGCCCTTTCAACCTCAGTTCTGGCATCGGCAATGGGTTTCCCGGCCTCAAGGGCTATCAGCCGTGCAAACTGCTCGCTTCTTTTACGAATACCATCCCCAATACTTCCCAGGATTTCAGCCCTTTTAAAACCCGGCAGCTTTCGCGTTTCCTCAAAGGCACGAACAGCCGCTTGAATGGCATTGTCTATATCTTCTTCAGTTGCCTGAAATGTGGTTCCTACTACGTCATTATTAAAAGGATTCCTTATCTCTAATAGGTTTTTACTCTCTCGCCATTCGTTACCGATAAGATATTTATACTTGTTTTGCATTGTGAGACTCCAATAATTTTTCACCACCGCTTCCTTAATCTTCGTGTAAGATATTTGAGCTTTGGTGGTAATTTATTTTCATTGTATTTTAACACACCCCTCAGTCCCCTCTTGTTAGAGGGGAAGACAGAGGAAATATCCCTTAGCATCTTTTTGACCAAATATTTTTCATAATGCAGTAAAGACTCAGAAATCGTTTTTGATTTCACCAACGGCATTATCGAAGTCGTGCAAATGGGTCTTAAATCCGCATTAGTTTACCGGCAGCCATGCGGTCTACTATAAACAAAAGCCTACCATTGACAGGGCGTATGAGTTGTGACGGAAATCGTTGAGGCTGGTATTCGCCCTCCAGTACATCTCTCAACACAGAAGCCTTTGACTCTCCGGAAATCAAAAACATGACTTCCGCTGCCTTGTTAATCAACGGAACCGTCAATGTTATACGGTATGCACTGAGCTTCTCTACGAAGTTGACGGAGACTAAACGATTTGTTTCTTCCAGTGCAGACGTCCACGGAAAGAGAGAAGCAGTATGCCCGTCCTCCCCCATGCCGAGTATAATCAGGTCAAAATGAGGAAGCCCTCCCGACTCCGTATGGAAAAATGACCTGATCGTTTGTTCATACTCCATTGCTGCACGAACATGATCTTCTTGTTCTGCAGGCATGCGATGGATGTTTTCTTTCGGAATTGGAACCTTGTCAAGCAGCAATTCGCGAACCATGCGGTAATTACTATCAGGATGATCCGGAGGAACGCAGCGCTCGTCACTCCAGAATAAATGTATCTTTGACCAGGGTACCTGTTCCCGGTATCTTTCGCTGGCCAACGTCGTGTAAAGTCCTCTGGGAGTCGAGCCACCAGATAGGGCTCCCGTGAAAAAACCCTTCACCTGCACTGCTTCTCCAGCCAGACGAACAAATTCATCTGCTGCCCGGAGGCTTAACTCATCTGGATTCTCTACAATCAGGATTTCATGTTTGGAATTGGTAGAAGACATCGTTACCCATCATTTTCTTCTCAAATCATCCATCGCATTTCCTCCACTCCCGCCCGTCCCTCTCCATCAAAACATCGGCCTCCTGCGGCCCCCAGGTGCCTGCCACATAGTTAGGAAACTTTCGATGCGGCAACGCCTTCCACACGTCTTGTATCGTTGAGACCACACTCCAGGCGGCTTCAACCATGTCGGCGCGTTGATATAAGGTCGCGTCTCCCAGCATGCAATCATACAATAACCTCTCATGGCCGGTGCTCGGCGTTCTCCCAAAATAATCCTCATACTTAAATTCCATATCAACCGTCCCCAGCCGTACGAGTGGTCCTGGAATTTTAGCGCCAAAGTTGAGCGAAATGCCTTCATCAGGCTGAATATGAAGCACGAGAAGGTTCGGTTTCAGCTGCTCTACGCTGGTTTTACGGAACAGCACAAAGGGGGCTCGTTTGAATTGAATGGCAATCTCTGTAACACGACGGGGTAGCCGTTTCCCTGTCCGAAGGTAAAACGGTACATTTGCCCAGCGCCAGTTATCTATGTATAGCTTCAGCGCCACAAACGTCTCAGTAAAAGAGTCAAGTGGAACGCTTGGTTCATTTCGGTAAGCAGGAACCCGCTGACCTTGAATTGTCCCTTCTCCATACTGCCCCCTTACGGTATATCTGAGGACTTCTTCTGGGGACATGGACTGGATGGCGCGTAAAATCTTGACCTGCTCGTCACGCACGGCATCAGCTTCAAAAGAAATTGGCGGTTCCATCGCCGTTAGGGTAACCAACTGGAAGATATGGTTCGGCACCATATCCCGCAAAGCTCCCGCTTTGTCGTAATAGTCACCGCGCTGCCCAACACCAATATCCTCAGCAACTGTTATCTGCACATGATCAATATAGCGGTGATTCCAGATGGGCTCGAAGATGCCGTTGGCAAAACGGAAGACCATAATATTTTGGACAGTTTCCTTACCCAGGTAATGATCGATGCGATAGATCTGGCTCTCGCTCAATACCTTTCTGATTTCGTGATTGAGGACACGGGCGGACTCGATATCCCGCCCGAATGGCTTTTCAATGATAACCCGACGCCAGTGACCATTTTCTTCGCGTGCAAGCCCGGCAGCACCGATTTGCTGAACGATTTGTGAAAATAAATCAGGAGCTGTTGCAAGGTAGTAAAGGTAGTTCCCCCGGGTGCCATGCCCTTTGTCCACTTCCGATAGCAGGTCCTGAAGCCGTTGGTAAGCATTCGGGTCCTGAATATCACCCGGCAAATAATAGAGCCTCTGGATGAACCAATTCCACAGATCGGGATCAACCGGACCCGTAGCAAACTCTTTAATATCTTTACTGATCCTCTCCCGGAACTCTTCATGGCTCATTCCGCTACGGGAAAATCCTATGATGGCAAACTCTCTGGGCAATAAACGCTCACTTGCCAAATTGTAAAGCGCAGGAATGAGCTTACGCTTGGCCAGGTCTCCGGAGGCCCCAAAGATAACCATAACGCAGGGGTCGCCGACTTTCCCCTGCGGTTCACTGGCAATACTCTTTTCATCTGTGCGATTCATTCTATCCCCTTTTTATTGATCTTTAACTTTGCGATTATAAAGAAAACTCTTTCTTATTCTCTTACTGTGATCATACGAATCACGAGGTATACCTTACGCCTTTTGGATCAAATGCAAATGGCGCTGGATAAGGTCCAGACAGGCCTCATTTGCTCAGCTTTTCCGGGAGTTCATTACCTTCTTTTCTCAAACTTGCTATTAGGTGGATATAACGGGTTTCCAAAGCCTTGATCTTTTCCAGCCTGCGACGGTGACGCTCTTCGCCGGTAAATCCAGCTCCTGCAAACGCCCGAACGAGTTCCTTTGCCAGCTCAAGCCCGACAACACATGAGCCCAGCACCAGGACGTTCATATCGTCATGTTCCACACCCTGGTGAGCTGAATACGTATCATGACAAAGCCCAGCACGGATGCCAGGTATCTTGGTTGCCGCCACAGAAGCGCCAACACCGCTGCAACAGATCAGAACGCCCCGATCTGCCTGACCATTGTGAAGCGCCAACCCAACTGCCTCAGCGAAATCGGGATAGTCCACCGGATCTTTGTTGTATGTACCCACATCCACAACCTGATATCCCTGTCGGCGAAGAAAAGCAGCCAGATTCTCCTTCAATTCGAATCCTGCATGATCAGAACCAATAGCAATTCGCATAGTTTACCTCCATTTCTCCAATAGATATCAAGATAGTTACTGAACAGCGAACTGTCAAGTAAATATAAGCCCGGGACAATTACAAAGGTACATGAAAGCGTTGTATGCCTAAGAAAGGAATGTTAACTTATCACAATTTTACCTTCTCATTTTATATTGATTTCTCATAAATTAACAGTTATATTGATCCGTTGTAACTATTTAGCCAAATGAAGTTTTTGCAGTGAGAATACATCGCGATAAGGGTAAACCCTGAGCAATCAGGGGGCGCAAAGTAAAGGGTCTTGCTAGCCGTTTAAGCGGTTTAAACAGTTTAAACCGCATCTAAGACAGCCTTACTGCCGAAGATGTTTTTACGAATATCTTTGCAGTAAGGCTTTTTTGTTTTAAGGATATATGTAAAAGTATTGTACACATAATGTTGCTTTACCTTTTATAGAAAACGTGAAGGTAATGAATCATTCGTCAAACAAAACCAGTATCTTAACGTTTGAAAGGAGGCATCAAGGTTATGAAAAACATATTTTTTCTCCCTGTACGAGTCAAGGTCAGTATTTTTCTGTCCCTGGTGGTTTTATTTTCGCTCTTAATGTCCGCCAGGAGCACTTCAATGGCATCAGTACCCCCCAGTTAGCAGGCGGAGGGCATCATAGTCTTGCATTGAAACCGGATGGTACAGTCTGGGCGTGGGGACAGAATGATTTTGGTCAATTGGGTAACGGTACTACCAGCGATAGTACAATCCCAGTTCAGGTACTTTCTGTCCCCGGAAAAACAGATAATTTCAGTGGGGCCACTGCAATAACGGGTGGATGGTCTTATAGTGTTGCCTTAAAATCCGATAGTACGGTCTGGGCATGGGGACGCAATGACTTTGGCCAATTGGGTAATGGAACTACCAGCGATAGCACTGTCCCTGTACAGGTAAGTAATCTTAGCGGTGTTCTTGCCATTGCCGGCGGAGGTTTTCACAGCCTTGGATTAAAGTCAGACGGTACGGTCTGGGCATGGGGAGATAACTCTTATGGGCAACTTGGAAATGGAACGACCAGTAACAGTACAGTCCCTGTACAGGTGAAGAATCTCAGCGGTATCGTCGTTATTGCCGGAGGAGGTTTTCACAGCCTTGGATTAAAGTCAGACGGTACGGTCTGGGCGTGGGGACGGAATGACTTTGGCCAACTGGGAGACGGGACTACCAAAGATAGTACTATCCCTGTACAAGTTTTTATTAATCTATCGATTGAAACGGGTAATATTGCTGGAGTAGTACAAAATGCTATAACTGGAACTGGCATTAACAACGCTACAGTCATGCTTGATGATCAAAGTAATACAACCACTACGAGCAGTATTCGGGGAAAAGATGGTGTTTATAAATTCCAGGATGTATCTGTAGGGGATCATACGTTAATTGTACAAGCAAACGGTTTCCAAGCCAGTACGCAATCAGTCACAGTACAGAAAGGGCAACCAAACCCAAAGACAGGCAAAAATATTTTTATTATTGTACTATCACCCATTACAGGAACGCCCACACCCACACCTGGAACCGGCAACCTCGGGGGTCAGGTAACAGACGCTGAGACAGATGCCGGTATTGTTGGTGCAACGGTATCAACTGATACGGGACTTACAACCACTACGGTCAAAAATGGTGCTTACGCATTCCGCAACATTGCTGCCGGAGATTATACGCTTACAGCATCAGCAACAGGCTATATCTCTGCCTCCAAGTCTGCCACAGTGGTTGCGGGTGAAAACACGCGGGTTGATTTCGTCTTAACCACTACCCTCCCCCCAACACCGATACCAACGCCACCATCAACGCCAATACCTGAAACAGGCAACCTTGGAGGACAAATAACAGACGCGGTGACAGGGGTTGGTATAGTTGGCGCAACGGTATCAGCCGATACGGGACTTACAACCACAACGGTTAAAAATGGTATTTATACATTCCGTGATATAATCGCTGGCGATTACATTCTTACGGCATTCGCAACTGGATATGACCTGGCTTCGCAGTCTGCCACGGTAGTTGTGGGTAAAAATACACGGGTCGATTTTGCCTTAACGCCTCAGACAACTCCAATACCAACACCAACGGGAACACCATCAGAAACGGGTAATATTGTAGGCGCGGTTACGGACGATGAAACGGGGGCTGGTATCGTTGGTGCAACGGTTTCAACTGATACGGGGCTTACGACCGCAACTATCATCAATGGTGCCTATGCATTCCGTAACATAGCCACCGGTGATTACATACTTACGGCATCGGCATCAGGTTATATCACTGCTTCTCAGCTTGTCACGGTGGTAGCGGGTGAGACAATCCGGGCTGATTTCGAATTAATTCCTGGTACACCGACACCAACACCTTTGGCCTCACCGATTCCAACACCACTATGCCAGGCAGGAGTGATAGAGGCGTCTCCGAAAACAATGCAACTCAATAAAGGGAAAAACGGCGAAGAAACGATAACAGTTTTATGTGCAGACGGCTCTCCTCTTGCAGGCGAAACGATAACGTGGAAAATTAAGTCTGGTAAAAGGCGTATAACGATTACACCTGATAGTTCAGTAACAGACACTAACGGCGAGGCCAGATTTACGATTACGACCACAGAGAAGACCGGCGAAGCAAAGATTAAATTCGAAGATAAATCGGCTGGCTTAAAGACGACCGTAACTGTAAGGGTCAGACAGTAAACCTTCTCCCTGTTCAAAGCCACAGGTAACAGTTCATACCACCTTGTCCATCAAACGGGGAAAAGGGTGTGAACTGTTACCGATACGGGAAAAGTGATTCTTTTGTGGTTTTTATATCAGTCGTTTTCAAACCCATACACATACTCAAAATACGCCCGCAATATCTCTGCAACACTCCATGCCTGCGAAATGCATCCCCGGGGTGTATGGGGATGGTCTCCGTCAAATATCTCAGAAATAGTCCCCAGACCCGCTTCAAATAAGTGTGCATAAAACGGTTCAAATAATCCTTTGATATATTTTAGGGTATCTTCACTGCCTGCGTATGCTCTGGCATAGGCTGAAATGTATGGGCCTATCAGCCATGCCCATACCGTACCCTGATGATACGCACTGTCCCTCTCATAAACATTCCCTTGATAATGACCAATATAGCCTTTATCCTTTGGTGAAAGAGACCGAAGACCAAGCGGAGTTAAGAGATGTTCTTTTACTATCTCAACCACTTTCCTCTGCCTTTCTATGGACAGCATTGAATATGGCAGGCTTACAGTAAATATCTGATTAGGACGAATAGCCCTATCCCTTGTTTCGCCGTTGATATAGTCATACAGATACTGTCCCTCCTCAAACCAAAAGACGTCATTAAATGACTCACTTGCCTTTTGGGCTAAAGCCGTATAATCCTTACCTTCCTCGTTCAAATTCATCTCACGGGCAAAGAAGGCCATGATTTTCAAGGCATTATACCACAAGGCATTGATTTCCACTGCCTTTCCCCTACGGGGAGTCACGACCCAATCACCCACCCTGGCATCCATCCACGTCAGTTGCACCCCTTCTGCACCGGCATGGATTAACCCATCTGAATCCATATGAATGTTATATCGAGTCCCTTTCTTGTAATACCCAATGATCTCTTTTAACACACTATAGAGATCCTTACGAATCGTCTTCAAATCCTTTGCAAAGCGCACGTACTGATATACAACATGAATGTACCATAGTGATGCATCAACGGTATTATATTCGGGCGTTTCACCATAGTCGGGAAAACGGTTGGGGATCAGCCCCATATCTATAAACTGTGCGTAGGAAAGCAATATTTCCCGGGCGTCTTCAAATCTTCCCTGAACGAGAGTAAGTCCGGGCAGCGAGATCATCGTATCCCGTCCCCAATCCCCAAACCAGTGATATCCGGCAATGATACTCTTTTTATTACTTCCTCGCTTCACAATAAAACTTTCAGCGTCATATAACAAATGTTCAGATAATTGGGCAAGTTTGTTGAAAGGTGTCGGCTGTCTGACGTCAGGTGTCAGGTGTTCATGTTCCTCCTTCTGATCCCTGACCCCTGACCCCTGACCCCTACTTTCCGTTTGGTTTTGACGATAGTTCAATAATATGTCCTTCCTGCGGTCTATTTCTTTATTCAATAACCCAAAGACATCTAATGCATCATATTCTTTTGTAGAGGCCACAACGTAGCAATCCTCCCCTTTATTCAAATCAAAGTGCAGGGCAAAGGGACTGAAGTGGTCTTCATGTGCATCCAGGCCGCGTTCGATTTCCTTTGGATATTCCATATTTTTATACCAAAATGAAACCTTATCCATTGACGGTGCATTAAAATAAAGATACAGGGGTGGAAGCGCATCGTAAGGTTGTAAACATATTCCATTTGCCAGGAATTTGTAATCAGTTTTAATAGATGGATTTTCATGGGTAAGCCAGTGATAATCTCGAAATGCCACCATGACCCTTACCTTCATAGTAAGAGAGAATGGCAGTTCGCCCCTACGGTCCACCTGATACAAGATTACGGTAGTGTTTTCTCCGTAAACCATAAACACGATTTTTTTGATGTTTATTCCGTTGATTAAATAATTGAAGGTGGGAAAGGGTTTTAAGCTAAATTGGACAAGATTTTCATATCCAGAAGGATAGACTGCATTAGGATAGACGTTTGTAGATAGCGGAAACTCATTGCCTTCTACATAGAGAAATTCTTCTAATTTGGAGAGTAATAAGGTGCGTCCGAGGGGAGGTCTGGTGGCAGCCATAAGCAGGCCATGATAACGTCTTGTGTTTACCCCGATTATCGTAGAAGAGGCATAACCACCGATGCCGTTGGTCTCCAACCATTCCTTTTCGATAGCCTTGGAAATGTCATGACAGATATCTTCATTGAATACTATCGTCATTTTGTTTATTTTTGTCCACGAGCTTTAATCGCATCATCTCCGCAAAGAGCCCTACCTCGTATTCAATGCCTTTTAGAATATCATTCTCTACGGCAAAGTTAACACACTTCTTCATCTCTTTGAGCGCCCTTGCATCACGTTCCAGGAGGGTCTTTGCCACAACAATGGCATAATCTAAAACCTCTTTATGAGGCGCTATTTGGTTGACAAGACCCCACTCCAGGGCTGTTTCCGCACGGATCATCTTCCCCAGGAACAGCATCTCCTTGGCACGGGCTGCACCTATATAACGAGGCAGGCGTTGTGTACCACCCAGCCCTGGAATAATACTCAATTCCGGCTTTGCCTCCGGCAAACTGAAAAAGGAAATTTCTGACGCTACGCGCAGGTCACATAGCATAGCAAGCTCCAGACCTGCCCCAATGGTAACGCCGTTAATAGCCGCAATAACGGGTTTTTTGCAATTTTCAATTTCTACGAACATCTCATGAGCGCGTTTGAATCGTTCGTAGTTTTTTTCGGCCACAAGACCAGAAATCCAGGAACCAAAGAGTTCGTCACGGTCGGCACCGTCACTGAAGACCCCCCTGAGTTTGCTGGCAATGATAATAGCGCCGATCTTATCATCTCCCTCGTATTGGTCCATTTTGTCGTAGATGGCGTCCAGAAGCCACGAGCCTATGGAGTTTCGCGGAGGTTTTTTCATGAAGATAATGCCAATAGCCTTGCCATTAGCCCCGGGAATTTCTTCAAACTCGATGTGGTTATAACCGGAGTTATCACCCCGATTCATACGAATGTCTTTCATTGTTGTAACCTGATCGTTTGCCTATCTAAGTTTTTAAGAGCACATATCATTATTCTTTAGATACCCTTGCTGAAGTATGTAACCAGAAAAATAAATAATAAAGTTCATTGGTAAATTCATAACTTCCTGGCCCACGTTCTTTGTCTTTACATATAACCCCTAAGTCTTTCATTCTTCTTAAAAAATTATCAAATACTTTCCCCTCTTCCGAATCCAATTTTGAAACTACTTCCCTACGAATAAAATGATGTTCAAGTGGTTCTTGAGTGTTTTCTTAAGAATATGCTGATATTTTTCACTTCGAATCGCGCTAGAAATTATTCTTCGTATTTCTTCAGTCCTCCCAATAAAAAATTCTAATGGTACAGGAACACCCGGTGTGAAAGGAGAATACTCTTTGATCATCTTATACATTCAGCAAGATTTATATCTTTAAAGCCACCTTAAACCCTTCATGTATGGCCTCAAGTGCGGTACGCACCTTGACGCAGTCACCAATGAAGTATATCTCTGAGAATTTACCTTCTAACTGTTTTTGAAGATCGTTATTAGGGCTGTATCCCACTGCGATGATAACAGTATCGGCCTTGATAAAGTGGTTATGCCCATCCTTTTCATAGACCACTCCACCATTTCCTTGTCCATTTCCACTGGAGTTATTTATAATTTCTTTTACCGTGAACTGCGCAATTTCAAGGGCATTTATATCACGGGCGACATAAGAGCCCGATTCTTTCAACTTTCGAATCGCCACCAATGAATGCACGATCGGAT
>JBKBTA010000068.1:0-13730 GCA_046291035.1 Candidatus Brocadia sp. | reverse complement strand
ATGTATCACTTTTTGCCTACTGCCAACTGTGTTCTGCCTGCTTCATCTTTTTGGTTGCGGCGTAGCTGCGCTAGGAATTGCCAGTCGCCGTCAGGAAACGGCTCCTACCAACGGAACATCTATTTCTAAAGATATACACTTCATCAATAATATGTGAAATACATGTTTGCTAACACTTATCGAGGGGAGTTTTTTTAGAGTCCCTTTCCGTCCAAAACCTTCTTGGGAACGTAAGAAGGTTCTTACGGTATCCTCGCATATTTTTTTTAGTTCGTGGTTGTTACAAATTGTAAATGTCAAAACGGGATATTTCAAGCAAATTCAACGTGAATAACCATTTCTATCATATAGAAGATGCCTTGGTGAACGGCGGTATTATCAGTAAAGAACAGCTGGATAAGGCAAAAGAAATCCAAAAAAAAGAACATATGCAACTTGAAGACGCCCTCGTTAAACTGGGGTATACGACTTACTCTGACATCATTCAATGCCTTGCAGCACAATATGATTTACCTATAATAGACCTGAATAAAATCAATATTTCACCAGAAATGGTTTATCTGTTACCAGTGTCGCTTATAAAGAAGCATTGCGTTGTGCCTGTTTCAAAGAATAACGGCACCATTACTATTGCCGTAAGTAGTCCACCCGATCTCGGATTTATAGACAACCTGCGCTTTATGCTTAACGCAGATATTAAATGCGTTCTTACTACGCCGGAAAACATTAAGAATATCATCCGCAAATATTTTGAGCTGGAACCTCACGAAACCGTGGATACCTTACTGAAAGAACTTGCTGCCGGCGAGGCGCCTATACGCAAGGCAAAAGTTGAATGGATGGCTAAGCCGCATGAAGAGACGAAAGCAATTGAAGACGAAGACCCTGTTATTCAACTGGTTTCTTTAATTATCAATAAAGCCGTTGCCTCTCGTGCCAGCGATATCCACATAGAACCGCTTTCCAATAGATTGCGTATCCGATACCGTATCGATGGCGTATGCCAGGAGGTGGATACCCTCCCAAAACATCTCCAGGATTTTATCATTTCCAGAATTAAGATACTGGCCAACATTGATATTTCAGAAAAGAGGAGACCACAGGACGGGCGCATCAGTCTCAGGCATGTAGGCAAAGAGCTGGATGTCCGTGTATCTTGCCTACCTTCTATTTATGGAGAAAGCGTGGTTATGCGCCTCCTTGAAAAATCGGCTATCCTGATGAACTTAAAAAATCTTGGGTTTTATGAAGATGATTATAGGCGGTTTCATTCTATCATCAAGAGACCCAATGGTATATTGCTGATTACTGGTCCCACGGGGAGCGGCAAAACAACGACATTATACGCTGCTATAAATGAACTCAATAAGACTGATACAAAGATCGTTACCGCAGAAGACCCTGTGGAGTATACCCTTCCGGGCGTTAATCAAAGCGAGGTAAATGAAAAGATCAGTTTTAATTTCCCGACTATTTTGAGAACAATGCTCCGTCAGGACCCAAATATCATCCTTGTTGGTGAGATTCGTGACACAGAAACAGCCGACACAGCCATCACAGCTGCCCTCACAGGACATCTTGTCCTCAGTACGCTCCATACAAATGATGCCCCTTCTGCCATAACAAGACTGATTGATATGGGTATAAAACCCTTTCTTGTCGCTACTTCTTTACAGGGTATCATGGCCCAGCGGTTGGTCAGGATGATTTGTACAAATTGCAAGGAACCAGTTAACTATAGGCCTGAGCAATTATTGGAAATGGGATTCGAGATAGAAACTTTAAAAGATGTCTCATTCTATAGGGGAAAAGGTTGTAAGAACTGCAATAATATTGGGTATTATGGCAGAATAGGTATTTATGAACTGTTAGATATGAATGAAACTTTACGTGACATGGCTTATCGCATGTCTACAACGAATGATATCAGGAGAGTCGCCAGGACACTGGGAATGACGACATTGAAAGAAGATGGACTGAGAAAGGCAAGAGATGGTAAAACAACTTTAGAAGAGGTATTCAGAGTTACAGGAATGGATGATTAATCATTATGCAAATACAAGAGAAAACAAAAATAGATTTAAATACTGAAGCAAAGAGAAGACTCTTCGGGCAATTATTGAAAGATAAAGGATTTGTTACAGAAGAACAGATACAGGAAGCATTGGCCATACAAAAACAGAAAGGCGGTTTGCTCGGAGATATCCTTGTTAGTCTCCATTATATAACCCACAAGCAAATCATGCAGGCATTAAGCGAACACATGGGGTTAGAGATTGTAAACATTGAGGACATGGAAATACCTGGTAAAATTATTAATTTGGTACCTCACGCCATCGCTCACCTGTATCGTATAATTCCCATAGATTTTAAAGACAATGTCCTCACCATAGTCCAGGAGGATCCCTTAAATTTTGAAACTGCAGATGATTTAAGGTTAATACTGAAATATTCAATAAAACCAGTCATCTGCAATAAAGATGCAGTCATTCGTGCCCTTGAAAAGTACTATCCCAGAAAGCACGAATCTGTGGAACAATTATTATCAGAATTTAAAAAAGACAAATCTTATCCTGAAACTATTAAAGGTGAGAATATTGATATTGAAGAACTAAAGAAGATGGCCGATGCGGCCCCTGTAAAGAAGTGGGTAGGCCTCATGTTCTTGGATGCCGTTTTAAACAAGGCCAGCGATATCCATTTTGAGGCCTTTGAAGACGGATTCAGGGTCAGATACCGCATAGATGGCGTACTCTACGAGAAGATTTCTCCACCAAAACAATTAGGGATACCGATTACTTCAAGAATAAAGGTCATATCGGGTATGGATATTTCAGAACGCAAATTACCTCAAGATGGACGTATTAAGTTAAATGTTGGTGGCACGCCCATCGACATGCGGGTCTCCACACTCCCTACAAAATACGGAGAAAGCATTGTCATGCGCCTGCTGAATAAATCGGCCGTATCGCTCAATCTGGATGCCTTAGGATTTAATCCCGAAGAATTGAAATTGATGTACCAACTGTTAAATAAACCCAATGGAATAATTCTTGTTACTGGCCCAACCGGATCAGGAAAAACAACAACCCTGTATGCAGCATTAAATTATTTAAATGATATTGGCACGAAGATTATTACCACGGAAGACCCGGTGGAATACGACATCGACGGTCTCATTCAGGTACAGATAAACCCGTCTATCGGTGTAGACTTTGCAAATTGCTTAAGGGCAATTTTACGACAAGATCCCGACATTATTCTGGTGGGTGAAATACGCGATGAAGAATCAGCCCGAATCGCTATTCAAGCTTCGTTAACGGGGCATCTGGTTTTTAGTACGCTGCATACCAATGACGCCCCTACTACAATAACCCGTTTAATTGACATGGACATTAAACCCTATCTGATTGCTGCTACAGTAGAGGCCGTTATTAGTCAAAGGTTAGTGCGTAAGATTTGTGTATCGTGCAAGGAGGAATATGAACCTTCCGAAGAGTCTTTGATGGAACTAAACCTTACAAAGGCTGATATCACAGGGAAAAGGTTTTTCAGAGGTAAAGGCTGTAATAATTGTAATAAGAGAGGCTATAAGGGACGCATGGGGATATTTGAAATAATGGTTATGAATAATGAAATACGACGCTTAATTACCGAACACGCAAATACGAACGTAATCAGAATGACGGCAAAAAAAAATGGGATGAAAACCTTAAGGGATAGCGGATTAATGGCAATATACAATGGATTTACAACGATTCAGGAAGTCGTAAGGGAAACGATGATAACATGAATTATGCGTAGGGTGGATCAAGGCGTTGATTTTTACGCCAAAGCCATCTTCAATGTATTTGTAAATGGCGGGTTCGCCCTGCTTAACCCACCCTACCGTAAACTCCATAAAAACCTATTTTTTTATGAAGTTTTTTACCTACCATTCATCCACTTCTAAGAGGGGCAATGAGGTGGTTGATTTGGTTGCAGCTATGCTGTGCTATGAGATTACAATTCAAAGAAAAGGCGAAGGAGTTTACTGATGGCTGTATTTCAATACAATGCCGTTGATAACAGGGGAAAGGCTGTAAAAGACAGGATTGAGGCATCCACATCCGATGAGGCAATTGCAAAGATACGTGGGTTAGGTTATTTTCCAACCAGTATTAAAGAAGTTTACGTACGACAGAAATCCGATGGAATATCCACCACAAATACACCTTCAAAAAAGCGCGGGGAAATATCTATTTCTTTGGGTGGGGTTAAATCTAAGGAATTAACCCTCTTTACACGTCAACTATCAACGCTCCAGGACGCAGGACTGCCCATCATACGTGGTTTAAAGATACTTGCATCTCAAATGAAGAAAGGATTGCTGAAAAAAACAACGCTAAAGGTCATCGAAGACATTGAGGGAGGGAATACCCTTTCCGGAGCGCTTGCAAAACACCCGCGGGTATTTGATAAACTGTATATCAATATTGTAAGAGCTGGAGAGGTAAGTGGTTCCCTGGACGTTATCTTGCAGCGATTAGCCGATTTCCGGGAGAAGATAGAGCGGCTTGTCAGAAAAATAATTAGTGCCATGATATATCCCACCGTTGTTGCGATTGTTGCAATAGGTATTTTAATCGGCCTTATGATTTTTATCATACCAAATTTTGCAAAGATTTTTGAAGAATTGAATTTGGAGCTGCCTATCCCCACCAAAATGCTTATCACATTTAGCATGACTTTAAAGACTCAATGGATATTTATTCCTTCTATACCTTTTGGCACTTTTATTCTCTATAAGATTGCAGGAAAAATAAAAAAGGTACGGCTATTAATAGACAAAACCAAATTTAAATTGCCCATCTTTGGTATGATTATAAATAAATCTACCGTATCGAGGTTTACCCGTACGCTTGCAACCCTGACTTCCAGTGGAGTACCCATTTTGGACGCCCTCAATAATGTCAAGGAGGCTACAGGAAATGCGGCTATGGCGCAAGCCATCCAGCATGTCCACGACAGTATCAGGAGTGGAGAAAGTATTACAAAACCTCTCCGCGCCTCTAAGATTTGCAACGAAATGGTAGTCAATATGGTGGAGGTGGGAGAAGAAACAGGGGAATTGGATAAAATGCTCATAAAGGTAGCGGATAATTATGACGACGAAGTGGATAGGGCTGTAGAGGCAATGGTTAGCCTGATAGAACCTATTATGATTGTATTTCTTGGCGGTTCGGTTGGCTTCATAGTAATTGCCATGTTTGTACCGTTAATAAAATTAATGCAGGGACTTGGCGCTCAATAATCCTTGTGCCTCATACACCAAATATTGAGAAAGGAAAGTTTTAAACCCAACGACTCCTTGTTACTCCAAGCGAATATGGGGAATTTTAATATCGTAAGATTTCTTATGCAGGGTGCGTCCTACGCACCAAAGCAATTCAACGTATGGAAGGTGCGTAGGACGCACCCTACATTCCTTGTATATATTCAAACTAGGGAAAGATGGATAACGAAAGAGGTTTCTCCCTCATTGAATTAATAATTGCCTTAGTCATACTTGCGGTTTTGACAGGGATTGCTATTCCTGTCTATGTCAGCATGAAACCATCACTTTGTTTAAGCGGTGCAACAAGACAGATAATGGGTGATCTCATGTGGGCAAGGATGCAGGCGGTCAGCCAGAATAATCAGTTTAAGATATTTTTTTTAGACGACAATCGTCGGTATAAGATTCTGGACGATGATAATAATAACGGGAATATTGACAATGGTGAATTGACGGTGATAAAAGATATTCAAGACAAATATCGTGATGTAACTTTTATTTCAACGAACGACCCTGTCTTTCACCCCAGGGGGAATGCATCGAATTTACCTGTTATTACCATTACAAATTCCCACGGAACAAAAAAGGTAGAAGTTATTATTACGGGTCAGGTCAAGCAGGTCAAGACAGAGTAACGCGTTTAAATAAGCTTAGATAATCATGCAAAATACTTCGAAGTTACACCATAATAAAGGCTTCATGATGACAGAGGTCATACTAGCAATAGCGATCATCGCCATAGGCTTGTTTGCCGTAATGAGTTTGACAACCATAGTGATAAAGGGTAATGCACACAGCAAAATGGTTACCACTGCAACAACATTAGCACAGGACAAAATAGAATATTTTAAAGGGATAGGTTATGATAATGTCTCAGGGACTTATACGGTCTATACTGATTATTATTTGGAGGCAATTGTGCAGGACAATACTCCGGGCACGAATACAAAAACCATTAACGTTTATGTGTACTGGAATCCTGGAACTACAACGTCGATTCATAAAGTAGAATTGAAAACTATCCTTGCAAAATAGGAACGAGACAATGTCTTACCAACAGAAAAACAATGAACGTGGTTTTACACTTGTTGAATTCGTGATCGGTCTTGCAATCAGCTTGATCCTCCTGGGTGTAACGGTTAGCATGCTTAATGTTGAACGTAAATCATATAGCTTTCAGGAACAGGTTACTGAGATGCAACAGAATATCCGTGCTGCCACGGATATGATGGTGAGAGAAATCAGGATGGCCGGGTATGATCCATCCGGTGCAGGTTTTACAGGAATTGGTACCCACACAACGGAATTGCTTCAAATATTGGCAGATCTCGACGGTAACGGGACAACTACTGGCACGTATGAAGATATAACCTATCGTTATTATAATGCCAGTGATGTGACTTATCCTCGCCAAATCTGGAGGAACACGGGAACCGAATCTCAAACGCTCGCCGAGAATATTGAGGCACTCAACTTCTCTTACTACGATGGCGATGGCATTGCTACGAGTACGGCATCCAGCATTCGTCAGATACAGATTACGATAACCGGAAGGACTGCCAATGCTATCCCTGATTTTGGTTATGATTACGCTACGCTGACCTCTCGTGTAACACCAGTAAATCTTGGTTATTAAACGACTCCATTTTTGCTAATTTGTATGAATTTAAAACGCCAATTGGAAAAATTACCAAACGCATCTGAAAGTGGAATAGTCCTTATTGCCGTTCTCGCGCTCGTGGCTGTTTTGGCATTAGTGGGGACAGTTTCTGTTGTAACAACCAACACTGATATTAAAATAAGCGGCAATTACAAGACCAGCGTCCAGGCGCTCTATGCTGCACAGGCAGGGATAGAAGAGGCGAGGACACGACTAAGAGGTCCTACCTCAGCAAACATTTATGCAGGTGATCCTGCTGCAAGTCCCAATCCAGATTGGTCGGCTTATATCCTCACTTCAAACACATGGCAAACTTCTGATGATCCGAATTATAACGTCGGTCACACAAATTATATCCCGAAGTGGTACCCCTCTGCTAATCATACAGATACATCCATAGCACCAAATAGTCTTCAAACTGGTATCTCCTATTGGGTTAAAATCAGGCACAAGAGGGAATACGATGCCGAACAAGCGGGCCATACTACAAAGTCACCCCACTATTATGATAATGATGGAAGCACAGCAACCCATACGGCTGGAGAGCACGGCAACATTGTCTATTATGGATACGGGAATCCGTTGTCACCTACAACTGCAGTCCAATTTACTACAAGCTCACCACCTGCTAAATACAAACCTGTGGAAATCATAACGGCATGTGGACAAAGTGGGAGTAGTACCCACATGATTGAAATTGAAGTGGTTCGTTGCCCTGGGCCTCCTATATTGGCCCCTTTTTATTCAAAGGGAGGTGTAACCATAAACGGTAGCTCAGGAAAATTCTATGGAACAGACACCTGCTCAGTAAATTCATCCCTTCCACCAATTTATACTAAAGGTTCTATAGGGGGAGGAGGACATCCTACATATGCCGGAGATCCGCCATTACCGGTGGAAAACGGTTCATTAGATATAGACATCGAGGAATACATACAGGTAATGAAAGATAATGCCACAATAACGATAACCAGTGATCAATCCAATACCAACTATGGGAGTTCAAACAATTATGTTATCTGCTACGCAAATATGGCTGAGTTAAGATTAAATGGTGGCACTGGTTTTGGAATTTTATTAGTGGACGGGAATTTAGAACTGGGAGGTAACTTCACCTGGAACGGATTCATCTTGGTTACCGGCAAAATCAAAATGAATGGAGGTGGTACAGGGATAATTATCTCTGGAGCAATTCTCTCTGGCAATTCCTCCGAAACCGATTCCACAAATGGTCAAGTTACCTTGAAGTATAATAGCTGTGAGATAGAAAATGCCCTGAATAATCAACCACTGACAATAATCAAATGGATAGAGATTTACTGAGAAAATAAATATATGAATTCTAAATGGCAATCAAAAATAGTAAGGATAGTACCAACATATAGAGATGAAAAGGGAATAATCCTCATTGTTGTCCTTGCGTTAATAGCCATCTTATCACTGGTGGGAACCACGGCGGTTATCACCACTACCACTGATATTAAAATCAGTAGCAATTACAAGACCGGTGTGCAGGCATTTTATGCCGCAGAAGCAGGGGTTGAACGCGCAAAGAATGTTTTAAAGGCAAGTACCAATGGGTTTAACGATGAGTTGCTGGGAAACGATGGGATACAGGAGACGTCTGACGATGGAATCCTCAGTTTTGGAGGTTCTTCCAGTTTTGGGAATGGGTCATATGCCGTTAGAATTACTGATAATGACGATGGCGATGGCGATTTGTTTTATGACAGTGATAATATAGTCGTTATTACGGGAACCGGTGCAATAAAAAATGCGTCTCACACGATTGAAGTGATGTTCAAAAAAATTCAAATTCCCATTGACGTAGATGGAGCTTTAAGTATTTATGGAAATGACCCAGAAATCGAAATTAATGGTAATGCATGTAAAATTCATGGTGATGATTACAATGTCCCAGTTGATTTTGATTGCACGGGGTCTGGATGTGATGGAAGTCCAAGCGGAGGCACCGCAACAGCAGGCATCTATTTTAGCTCAACTCCTGATCCTGGCGATATATCAGATGTAAAGACAACAGGTCCTCACCAGAATACTTTTGGCAGTCCTCCTACAAAAGTGGCTGGGGGTATCTATTCAAGTCAATACTGGCAGAACAAGGCAAATGAGCTTATTCCCCTTGCAGATGTTACTTTGAGTGGTGGGACAATATCAGGCAATCAAACACTTGGAACACGGTCCAACCCTCAAATCACTGTGGTAACTGGTAATGTACATTTTACAGGATCAGTAGATGGGGCTGGGATTTTGATAGTTCAAGACGAAGTGGAATTTGGGGGTAATCTGCACTTCGAAGGGATAATTATTGTTTTGAGTGATGAAAATAATGGAGAGGTAGAATTGGATCTGGGAAGTGGGGGTACTCCAAGATTATTTGGGGCTGTGGTCTTGGCAGGGAATGAAGAATCGGAAGTTGAACTTCGTGGAAATGTAAGAATATTATACAGTAACGAAGCTTTGACGAATGCAAATAATATTAATAGTCTCTCAAAGGTCGTATCGTGGAAAGAGATAACCCATTAATAACTTAACAATTATACAAGGGATTTTTATGATTATCTACTCTGGTATAAAAATAAACGTCAGAAAAGATGAAATTATTCTCGATGATGGAAGAAAGGTGATGAGGGAGGTCATTGAACATCCAGGTTCGGCCGCCATTATTCCTTTTATCTCAGACGATGAGATTATCCTTATCCAGCAATACAGGCACGCCGTCAAGGAGACCCTATACGAAATTCCTGCCGGTACCCTTGATCAGGGTGAATCGTTCTTCGAATGTGCGGGACGAGAATTGGAAGAAGAGATAGGCTACAGGGCAGGAGCACTCGAACCCCTCATAATTCTTTACCCCTCTCCGGGTATTCTGAGTGAGACAATGCATCTTTTTAAGGCAACCCATCTTGTTAAAACCCAAACAAATTATCAAATGGACGAATCAATCAAAGGTATTGTGCAAGTTAAGCTGAGTGACGCACTAGAGATGGTGAAGAAAGGTAAGATTAAAGACGCGAAAACAGTTTGCAGTATTTTGATGTGCCTTAAATAACCTGATCCAAATGAATTGGGGAAGCCGTAGTGGCAAGGCGCGCCTTGCCACTACAAAAATATTTTTGCTGAAAAATGTCAAAATGTTTTTTGCAAGGTACTAAACCGAACAATTCTTAAAAGCTATTTTCGAGAGTTGAGGCAGCGAAACAAAACCACGCAAAGAAATAACCCTCATTATTCTCGAAATAATGGTTTTAAGGATCTTTACACAAATATCATTCAATTTGGGGTTTGAACGAATATATTGTGGAAATTTCCCTACAATAAAAAGATAATAGTAGCATATGCCTGTAAATCTTTCAAGGCTTTTCTACGGGCTTTTCTGCCGGAATTTCTACCCGGAACAACGCCCATGTGGCTCATTTTGGTTGGTTAGTCTTCCAAAAGATAAGTTCAAAACAATAATATTTATACTATGACTACAGAACCTTTAAGGTTTATTGCTGATGCCATGCTTGGCAAGCTCGCACGATGGTTGCGCATAATAGGATATGACGTGGTGTACGAATCTTCCATCTCTGATGATGACCTTATTGCAAGGGCCATTCAAGAACACCGCATCATTTTAACAATGGACAGGAAGTTGACTGAGCGTGAATCCGCAAAGAACTCTTTGCTTATCAGGAGCCCCAATTATAAAGAACAGATCAAGCAGGTTATCACCCATTACAACCTCGATTATAAGTCGGGTATTTTTACTCGATGTTTGCTATGCAACAGACTGCTGGATTCAGTTGAGAAGGAAAAAATAAAAGACAGAGTGCCACCGTATGTTTATTCGACACAGGATGAATTTGATATTTGCCGTCAATGCGGTCGAGTGTACTGGTCAGGCACGCATAGGGTAAAAATGACGGAAATGCTGGATAAAATAGTGAAGTAAGGATGAATACTATAAATCAAACATAGTAATTTAAACAAAGACATATCCCTCGCGCATGCAAGTATCATTATTAATAGCGGTAATATGAGCTCGTTTGCGAATGGCACGGAATGTAGCGAATGCAGCAATGACGCTATCAAGGGCATCCCCATACTCGTCGCCCAAGACTGCCAGCCGGACAGTTCGTGGAAGAGATATACCACATGCTTCTTCTATCCAGCTAAGGATACGTGACCTGGCAGAATAATGTGGCCTGGAACTGCCCTTATAGGGAAAATAGAGACGCTCATGCTTTAAGGTCGAAGCAGGACAGACTTCCAGCAGCCATGTTTTGCCTGGCAGGGCTCTTTGCATGGGAAGCACACATACCAGATGGTTCCTGATTAGTGGGGAAAGTACTTCGCGAATACCAAAGTAGGTTTGACGATAGAGCCGGAGGTTGTAAGGAGAAAAGGGCGTCTGGCATTCTCTGTCAGTGACTCGCTTAAGTTCGTATCCGCCAGAGGATATGTATAAACTTTTTCTGAACTCTTCGGCATTAGAGTAATTTTGCGGGAAGGACAATATAAAAGCCTCCCATTTTTTCTCTTTTACCAGAGCCTGAGGCAACCCGAAAGGGAAATCGATCCCGAAGGCGCCCGTGCGTTCTTCTACGATGAAATTTCGAAGGGCCGCCATACACTCGTTGCGCTTACTTCCGGAGCCAGGGAGGGTATCTGCCCGGAAACAGTCTTTAATTTGCAGCGCCCCCTTTTCTATTATTCCACTCGTAATCCATATCTTTTTACCGGCGTTTGCTGCGCCGCTGAAGTCAATACCGTAAACAACTTGCGGGTAATTTAAAGAACGCTGCTTAGATCTTCTCCCGTTGAAGTTATTCTTTATTATCTTTTCCTTTTTCTAAAGTGGATAGATATTCTTTTAAATGGTTTATTCTGGAGTTAATCATTTCGGCTGAGGGGCTAAGACCTGCCAATCCAAATATGTTTTTGCGAACCATGATACTGAGGTGTCTTTCCAAAAAATCCAACAGGCCGTTGGGATTAAATCCTGCTTTATATGCATAGAAAACACCCGTTGTATCAGCATCCTGTTCAAATTCTTCGAGGTGACTGTTTAATAGTAATAAACTCCCGGGCGAATAAGTTCCGTTGTTCTTTTGGGAAAGGATTTCCATAACCTCGTGATACATTTTTGAGGCGTGATGCAGGGACGCATGTGCCACTTCATGACCAATGATTCCAGCCACTTCGTCCTCTGTTTTTGCAAATTTTAGTAATCCATAGGTCAGGTATATATGCCCACCCGGGGCAGAAAATGCATTGATCGAAGCTGATTGAAGAATGGTGCAGGTGAAGGGAAGTGTATTTCTATCAGATACCGTTACAAGTCTTTGCGTAATGTTGCTGACGGCCATGTTGAGGTCTGGATCATTCTCCAGATAAAACTGATGCCGTATGTACTCATCAACTCGTTTTCCTAACTCGAACTCTTCCGCATCGTTCATTTCAGCCGGAGTATCATCCAGTTGCCAATTGTCGTCAGCTATGCTATGCTGTCCATTGGTAAGGAGGATAACCGCAAGAACAAAGATAATAAATAATAGTTTTCTTTGTAATGCCATAGCAGGGTAGCCAATATTTAATGACTATCTGTCACACGATAACATACCTGCGAAGAAAACGTTTTTCGTAAACACCTGGAAAATAAAAAAGCCTTACTGCAAAGATATCCTTAAATATCTTCGGCAGTAAGGCTGTCTTTTCATAAGCCGTTTAAACGGTTTAAACTGTTTAAACGATTAACAAGACCCTTTACTTTGCGCCCCCTGATTGCGCAGGGTTTGCCCTTATCGGAATATATGGATACCATAATTATTAAAAGTTTGGTATTTTATGTCAATAAAAAATTTGAAACGCTGTCAAATCACTTTCACATAAGTGGCCTGTGGTCCTTTTTCACCCATTTCTTCGGCGAAACGCACCTCCATTCCAATCTCCAGGTGCTTGAATTTGTGGTTCTGCACGCTATTCTCGTGGAAATAGATTTCCCGGCCGTCCAATGTGGTAAGGAAGCCATAGCCCTTGTCATGGAAGAGGGCACTTATGCGGGCATGGGGTGGTTCCTCATGGTGCTTTACGTCGCCACGCTGCCTTCTGGCAAAATCCTCCAGCTTACGGCGCGCATCATGAAAGGCATCTCTTATTGCAATATAGAGGTCTGAGTTCGGATCAAGTTTTACTACAAGTTCCGCACCAGGGACTGTCATATCGATACGGACATTGTACAATGATCTGTTGGGAAGTGCCTCTACAGCGACCCGGCAGCTCATAATCCGGCTGTAATACTTATCTAAATTTTCAGCATGCTCACGGATTTTCGCTTTAATCGCTTCAGTGAGTTCTAAATTGCGGGATGTAATCTGCAATGGTAGTATCATTGTCTTTCCTCCATAAAATCCAGTGCTCTCTCTTATATAATCAAATGGAGCTATTGTAGCAATCAATAAGGGCCATGTCAACGTAAAGCACTGTTTTGCTACTTCTCCGGTATTCTGGCAGACAATGGGCTTTATGACTCGTTTAAGATATTTTAAGGAGATTTTATTGAAAAGAATTTCTTAGGATAATTAAGTGTCAGAATAAATCTGCTCAAAAGATTATTAATGCCTAACCCGAACGAGTCGGAAAAGTTTTGTGTTTTAGGAACCTGCGAACATAATATACAATAATAAGCGAATAGTCATTTTCAACCCACTCGTTCGTGTTAGTCAGAAAAAAATGGAGTTCTTCTCAATA
>JBKBTA010000067.1:0-13794 GCA_046291035.1 Candidatus Brocadia sp. | reverse complement strand
CCACGTCAACTTCCTTCTTTTCCTTGCCTTCTTACTCCCTCTTTTTGGTATCGCTGGACTTTGACGTTACCCTGATGATAAAGGGATTCTCCGATTTGACTCCAGAAGAGATATCTACCGCAACGGGTATCGATATTTCTTCAGCAAAACTTGCCAAAAAACGCTTCTATTCTGAACCAATAATCATAGAAGGTGACAAAGAAACAATACATGAAGTCAAGCAGATGATATCCTCCTCTGGCTTAAATTTTATGGAGGGAGGGCGCTTCCATCACGTTTTCGGTACAACTACCGACAAAGGAAAGGCCGTAAGGATGCTCATAAATATCTACAAGGACAACTTCACTGATTCCATAAAAACCATTGGACTGGGTGATAGTCTCATCGATTTGCCCATGTTGGCAACGGTTGATATCCCCATCCTCGTCAAAAAGTCGTCAGGAAATTATGATAAGAGAATACAACTCCCGAATCTTATCTACGCGGATGGAATCGGGCCCGAAGGCTGGAATAAGGCCATATTAAAGATTTTCAAAAATATAATGCCCATTTTGTTTCTCTGCATATTGTTGATTCACCCTGCATCCGCAGAAACAATATCAGGACACAAAGCGCAATACGTCATCGATAACAGTACCATTACAAGGATTCAAAAACCCCTTCTAATCCGAACTGACAGAGAAACCCTGGAATACTTTATGGAGCATGCCGAAGAACTCACAAAACATGGAAAGGATTTTAGGGAAAAAGAGCTGGTTCTTGAAGTTAAAGGAAATGGGCGATATGGTATACAGATGCCTGCCAGACACATCACCGGAGAGTTTGAGTTGGTAGAGCGACAACCACAGAAGGTAATTTAGTAATAGTAAGCTCACCACAAAGAGAGACAGAGAGATAAAAAATGGCTGAAGAGAACTACTGATAGAGACAACAGTTTTCAGCCTTACAATCTTTTATATCTTTAAAATCTTTGTGCTCTTTGTGTCCTTTGCGCCTTTGTAGTGAATTATTCCACCTTTTAAATATACCCCAGCCTGGACAATCTTTCCTTAATCCTGTCTTCCTCTTCTGATGAATAAACGTGTGAAGCAGGCCATTTCGGGCTCAGATAGCCTAATTCTATCAATTTATTTATTATTTTGTTCACGGATTCTTCCGCGGTTTCCTTATCGGTTTCAACAATAAGATCGGGATTGAGCGGTTCCTCATAGGGATCTGAAGCTCCCTGAAAATCCTGAATTTCTCCCTTGAGTGCCTTCTGATGCATCCCATCCACCTCCCGTTGCGCACAAGCCTCCGCGGGACACTTTGCATAAACCTCAATAAAATCACCAATTTCTTTGCGTGCATTTTCCCTGGCTCCCCGGGATGGAGATATCGTGGCGGAAATAACGGCCACGCCATTTCTTGCCAGCAACTTACACACGAACGCAATCCTTTGAACATAGATATCCTGATCCTGTTTATGAAAGTCCAGCCCCTGACAGAGGTTTGTTCTCACTACAGCACCATCAAGTATCTCGACGTTTCTCCCCTGTTCCTTCAGCTTTTTTCCCAGGAGATGGGAAATAGCCGACTTCCCGGATCCTGATAACCCAGTAAGCCAAACCGTAAAACCTTTATTCATCCTTTATGTCCTCATGAAATCTTTCGTATACAATCTCTATTTATGCTGCGTTGGATATTAAAGATAATTGCAGATAAGCCGTTTAAACCGCTTAAACTGCTTGAACCCTTTGAACCGTTCCTATTTATCTATACATAGTAACCTGTCGTTTCAAGTGTTTTTTCATTGATTCCAGGCAACGCCTCACTCGCTATTATTGAATAACCTTCCCTTCCATATTTTCAGGTACCTTAACGCCCATATAGTTCAATATGGTTGGGGCGACTTCGTACAAGGTTATTCCACGAAGACGTTCTCCTCCCGAACCCCTCCCGTTTTGCATAATAAAAATACCATATTGGGAATGGTTTGCGTCGTCAGGGCCTGTGTCATTTTCATCTGCCCATATGGTACCATTTCCAACACTACCGATGGAACGCCAGAAGAGATCTCCGTAATACACGATTAAATCCGGTGGTATACCGTTACACACCGAATAAATATCTTCGGGTTTAAAGACCTTTGTATGAATAATACTACCGTTTTCATCCCTCAAATCTTCTAATTTTTTTATCAGTTCATTTCTCACATGCTCATAATGCTGAGGGGCAATAACCCCCTTGGGTTCCCTCCCTTTCACATTCATAAATATCCGCCCATAATAGCCACCCTCACCCCAGGCCAATGTATTTTCCCAGTCGACCATGAGTTTATTGAATGGGGTAACCTCTGCAGGATAGTGTACCAATTTCAAGTAGCCGTTCTGGATAAGCCATTCATTAATACAGATACCTCCAACCATTTTCTTTGCTCCATGGTCTGACACAATGAGGACCATAGTATCATCATTGAAGAGTCTAAAGGTCTCACCAATTTCCTCATCGAGATATTTATAGTAATTCAGGATGGCGTCCTGATATTTTGAGCCCGGTACATGTTTCGGATGATCCTGATCAAAATATTTCCAGAAGGCATGGTGTATCCTGTCCGGTCCCATCTCCACCATCATAAAGAAATCCCATTCTTTTGAACGGATAAAATGCCGGGTTAACCTGAACCGCTTGTGCGTCATGGCATAGATCTCTTTTAAGATGGATTCTTTGTTATCGCTTCTGAACTCATCCACATCCAGAATATAGCCATTGGAAACGGCCTCAACCTCGGCTTTTAATTCGGGAGGATACGTGTACTCACCCTTCGTATCGGGCGTCATAAAGCAGGTAACCATACATCCATTGACGGGCTGCGGGGGATACGTCATTGGCACACCAATTACCACAACCTTCTTCCCCATCTTCGACAGGATATCCCATACGGTATCCACATTGACGGCCTTTGAATTGGCAAAGGCAAGGCCATCATAATCATAACTCGATCGGTTTCTAAACCCGTATATTCCCAACCTGCCGGGATTGGCGCTTGTCATCATGGACATCCATGCCGGACAGGTAATCGCCGGAATCGTACTTTTCATCTCACCGTATCTGCTTTGGGAAATCAGTCGTTTTATATTCGGCAATTGATCCAACCAGCGATCAAACAAGAGTTCAGGCGGAACCGAGTCCAGTCCTAATACAAATACCTTTTTCTTATTAATTACCATAAAAATTCAATTTTCAAACCTTTTCCTGGTATTTTTGCATGAGGAGAAATATTTTAACAAACTGTCTTTATTTTGCTTTCCGGTATGTCATGTAACTGTCGGGAGGGGTATACTACCTTGATATCTCTGGTTAAAACAGCAAAAAAGCCCGCGATCGGAGTCGAACCGACAACCTCATCATTACGAATGACGTGCTCCGCCAGTTGAGCTACGCGGGCTTAAGGATACATAATCATTACATAAAAAATACATTATACGAAATTTTTTTTTATTTACAATAAATTATTTGGAACTGTTCACTCAACTATCCTGTGGATCTCCAATACCTGTTCAATCAAAAAAGACAGATCGTTAAGAGATAACATGGTAGCAGCATCTGAAAGTGCCGTTTCAGGGGTTTCATGTACCTCTAAGAACAAACCGTCACAGCCTGCAGCAACAGCGGCTCTGGCAAGCGGCACGATCATCTTTCTTTCACCTCCGGAAACGTTTCCCTGACCTCCTGGTAATTGAACGCTGTGTGTAGCGTCATAGATCACCGGATAACCAAATTCCCGCATGATAACCAAGGATCGCATATCGCTGACCAGATTGTTATAACCAAAGCTGGTCCCCCGTTCCGTCATTACAATCCGTTCATTCCCCGTACTTCGTATTTTTTCGACAACGGACTTCATATCCCAGGGAGCCAGAAACTGTCCCTTCTTCACATTAACCGGTTTCCCTGTCCTTGCCGCAGCGAGGATTAAATCTGTTTGACGACAAAGGAAGGCCGGGATTTGTATAACATCAAGCGTTTCTGCTACGAATGAGACTTCCTCCGCAGTATGGACGTCAGAAAGAATCGGCAGATCAAGCCGATCCTTAATATCAGCTAAAATCTTTATACCTTCCTTCATACCGGGCCCGCGGTATGAATTCACCGATGTCCGATTTGCCTTATCATACGAAGCCTTAAAGATAAAGGGTGTCTTTTTTGTCTGGAAAATGTTTTTTAATTTTTCTGCCAATTTCAGGCAGCTTTCATGGTTCTCTATGACACAGGGGCCTGCAATAAAGACCAGTGGCTGCCCACGGCCTATTGAATAATTTCCGATATTAACCATCTTAACCATTTCAAAGCGTAGCGAAACCGCAACCAAAACAACCACCCCTCTTTCCCCTCCTTCGCAAGGAGAGGATAAAAGGGAAGTAAAAAAGCTTGCCAAAAAAAGAAGTTTTTACAAGGTAAACATTTATGTAAATATAAATAACAATTTTACAGGTGTCAACAGAATATACCGACAACGAAAAAGAGTTTGCTACCTGTTTATTATATTTGTAAAATGTTTTTTTGATCTCAGACGTTCATTTTTCATTATTTAAAACAAGAGGAGAGGCAAAATGAAAAGTAAGATCTTTGTGTGGGTATTGGCATTGTGTTGTATCTCTTTTACCGCATTTGGACAGGCTTTTGAATATGAAGCCCCTTTAATACGACTAAAACCTGGCTTACCTACCGTCTTTGCCATAGAAGGTGTTCGTGAAATATCCGGGGGGGAGGAGGAATCCGTATTAAATGTCAGCATAAGCGTGAAAAAAGGGAGAATTGAGTCTGTAAGTAGAGACGCGGGATGCTGGGTTGTTACGGTAAGAACCAGTAGTAAAGAGGCCTCAACGTATTTGTTAAAAGATAGCCTGTTCAAGATCGTGGGAGAAGAATCAAAAAAGGTCATCGTTAATGCCATTCACTGGAAAGATGGGAACTAAAAAACGTATGAAGGTATATTTTATCGGTGCGGGGCCAGGCGACCCAGAATTAATAACGATCAAGGGATCAAAGGCTATCCAGCACGCAGGGTATTGTATTTATGCAGGCTCTCTCGTGAACCCGGAATTACTGAAGTCTCTTCCGGCACATGCAAAGGTATACGACTCTTCCCGCATGAGCCTGGAAGAAATGGTAGTTGTATATAGAGAAGCGATGGAACAGAATATGGACGTTGCGAGGATACACTCAGGAGACCCATCGATTTACGGTGCAATACAGGAACAGATGTGCGTCCTGGATGAACTTGGAATTCCCTACGAGATTATACCAGGGGTCAGTTCTTTTGTTGCCGCTGCAGCGGTTTTGAGACAGGAATTAACCCTCCCTGGGGTTACCCAAACAATTGTGATTACACGTATGGAGGGGAAGACACCGATCCCCGAGAAGGAACACCTGAGCGTCCTGGCCGCCGCCACCCCTACGCTGTGTATTTTCTTAAGCGTTGACAAAATAGAAGAAATCGTCAAAATCCTCATTCCCCATTATGGTAAAGACTGTCCTGTGGCAGTTGTCTATAAAGCAACCTGGCCTGACCAGAAAATTGTTTATTCAAAACTATCGGATATTACTGAAAAGGTCGGACAGGAAGCGATTAAGAAGTCGGCGCTCATTATTGTAGGGTGGATGTTAGAAAAAAAATTTGAAAGGTCTGTATTATATAGTCAACAAGAGAAAAAATAATATACAGTACTTTTTGTCGAGAGACATATCAACACATAGATGTTCACACGACCAGTGAATAAATAAAATACATGAATGCCGGGGCAGCTTATTTTGATCGTCCAGAACGTCAAAAATCTCAGCATTCTTTTACGCCGCTTTCCATTCTCGCGTACTAATTTAGAAAACAAGACAAATTAGCCCTACGGCGACTTTTTGTGTAGAGCGAAGCGGTGCGTCGCTCTACATTTGAAATTCCTTGTAAAATAGTAGTTAAAAAAAGCCATGAAAGGCATATATTTATGGGCAAAGAGAGTCTGGTTATCCTGAATTTGAGCATATCACGGCGCTTTCTGCCAACGCATTTGTATCTTGACGATCTTAAAGCACTCAGGGAAGACGTAGCCATACAGATGGCAATAGGGAGAAAAAATATTCCCGATCCTACCACGGCGGGAGATTTTTGCAGGCGTTTTTCTGAGGAGGGTGTAGAGAAAAATACCTACCCAAGTAAAGAGAATATACCTGCGAAGCGACTCTGACAATGGGGTACACTTCAAAGTTTTATGAAAAAGGCTCAGGACATAGTGTATTTTTCACCAATGAAGGCGTATATGTAACCTTAAGCAAGAAAGAGGCAGGGACTTAGCACACACAGAATCCCTATCAGGGAAGTAATGCAGGCTCCCCCGATGTCTTTGTAACAAAGCTGAGTTTGAGCGACGGTCTAACAGTAACAAAAGCGGGCGCAGGCAGCGGCACGATGACAAGCGACTAGGGGAATCCTATAACTGGGAAGTACCGAAACCCGCAAATAACAATAGGAAATGTCTGATAAAGGTGATAGCCTATAATTCAAGCAATGTAAAGATAGGAACAGACAGGTCAGATGCGCCATTCACCATAGAGGTGATAGAACTCACATCGCCAGAGGGGGGCGAGGTTCTTTTATCAGGAACCAGTCATGACATTACTTGGACAACCAATGAGACAATAAGTCCAATTGCAAAGGTAATACTCTCATACACCCTTAACACCCTTAATGGTGGGAAAACATGGAAGTCTATCTGTGCCTAACCCAAATGAATTGGAAAAGCCGTAGTGGCAAGGAGCGCCTTGCCACTACAAAAATATTTTTGCTGAAAATGTCAAAATATTTTTTGCAAGGTAATATACAGGTGGGGACAACCCTGGCAGTCATACATGGACAGTCCAGACTGTAAAAAGCCAGAAGGCAATTCGCATTCGTAAACTCAGAAATTGGAATATTTAATAATTTCAGAAAATTTTTATAAGGAGATTTTTCAATATCAAAGTTTTCACCGATAGCCAATGATAAAATATTGTTCAAGTTTTTTGCCGTCTGATACAATAGTCAAGAAACCAATAATCCCAGCATTAAAATACCAATCACGCAGGTATAACTTATGCATGATTTACATCGCCTCCCCATCGTCATTTATCTGTTTAAATATTTCTAGAAATCCTTCTCCAGGAAATGATTTGTCAAATTCAAAAAGCCATTTTTTTATATACTCCATATCGAGACCGGGGTTTTTGAGGATAATACTTTTTACATCTTCTAGGTCGCGCGGACGATGAGCAAAAATTTTATGAATTATTACATCCTCAGGTGAAGCAAAACTTATTTCAACGTTATTCAACAATACCTTTCTAGCCCTGCATATTGCTTGTTTTTCGTATGGAGTAAACGAGAATACAAAGTCTACCCTTATACCTGTGTTCTCATTTATTGTGGGTAATACCATAGTTCTTTCAACAAATGTACGAAAGTTGTCAGGAATAGGTTTTAAAGAAAGGTCATTTATGATATTTAATACTCTTGGGAGTCCGTCTGTGTTTATGCCCAGTGTTATATCAATATCTCTGGTGAGCCTCGGCTCTCCATAAAGAATAACCGCCTGCCCGCCTATTATCATGTATGGGATGGACTCCTTATGAAGTGTCCTTGCAATCTTTGCTAACAATTCTTTAAACATGCATTCAGAACCTTTGCTATCTTTATGTCAACCTCTATGCCTTCCATTAGATCTTTTGGTGGTAAGACGCCGAGACTGACTCCTTCTTCCCACATGGCATCAACAATGTTTAATGCCTGCTCATAAGACATCTTTCTGTTTGCCGTAAATTCCTCTTCAAATTTCCTAAGATATTCAGCGTCTTTGATCATTTGATTACCTCCACAACCACAAGTTTTAACGACCGCGTCAAAGTACCGCTACATTATATTTTCCACCGCCATCATCCCAAACCCCTGACCTGTCCTGAGTCTAATACCCACCTGGTAAAGGGACTGCTGACCTCCCGCTCATCCTTCAAAATAAAACAACCCTGAAACGTGGTAAGGGTCATGTATGGCTTGCCGGTCTTGTCCCTGAAATCCCTTAATGTATGCTTTACTACCTGTTTCTTGAGATTGAGAGGAATAAATTCCATTTTTCTCTGTAACCCTTGCCCTCCTATTCCCGTTCCCTCCCCTTAAATCACTCAAGATCCTGTCGCGAATTTCATTGAAATGGTCATTAAAAGATCGAAGGCAGAGGGCAGGAGACTGAGGACCGACGGCTGATGAAATTTTAAAAGGCAGGATCGGTTTACCGTCCCTATCTTCAATTAACACGGGAGAATTGGTCTTGAATATTACTTCATCCCCTTTGATCTCTTTTTCGTTGAGCATAAATATCTTCCCTAATGTGAGGATTATCTTATTGCCAAAGTCGAATTCTTTTACCTTCAGAAGTCCGTTATAGAGATTTACCATGAATTGATAATCAGATGAGCTTACGTAAAAGGAAATGAAACTATTGGGAGAAAAATAAAATACCGTATCCTCAACTTCGAACTCGTTATCTATTGCGATTTTTTCTTTTTTTGCAATTCTATCGGAAGGAATTACAATGTTGAAAGCAAATGGCTTTGCTTGCTTGGATTTGCAGGAGCCCATGGCAGGATAGAGATACTGTTTATAACCGTCATCTGATTCGCCCATCGCTTCCTTTATGATGGCCATAAACCGATGCCGGTAGAGGATGGGTAATTTATGAGTTTTTAAGGTTATTTTTATCCTCACAGCATATTTCCCCCTCTGCACAGGTTAGTCCGCCTTACTAGGCTCTTTTCATTACCCACATCTTTACAGCTTATTGGGTAAGGTGCTGGTATTTCCACTCCTTGAGAAGGAGGGGAATCCTTATTCACCCCCTTCTATAACGAACAAAGATGTGGGTAATGATAAGTACCAAACTATAGGGATACAGGGGGTTTTATTTTCTTCTTGAATAACAGAGTTATTTACAATTCCCTTTGTCCCCCCCTTTTTTAAGGGTGATTTTTACGATTCATACCCAGAAAACCGCATAAATAAAATGAATTCCTCTACAATTTAATTATTAGTCCAACGTTGATAATTGTAAGTCTTTGAACAAGATTTTCAATATAAATTACTCTAAAGAACACATCAGAATTTTACCGGAGAGATATTATTTTCAAAAAAATCCAGAAAATACTTGATTCAGGCGTCCATTTAATGTATTCTAACCCCGAATTTAACACCCTTTATTAAACCATTTTTTTGAAAGGAGGTTGTTGGATGAATAAGCAGGAATTGGTTGAAATTGTGTCAAAAGAGTGCAAGGTGTCAAAAGCTTGCGGTGAAATGGCTGTAAATGCCGTGTTAAATGGCATAAAGAATGGTGTTAAGAAGAGCAAGGAGGTTCGCTTAATTGGCTTCGGTACCTTTTCTGTAAGGACCAGAAAGGCACGGAAAGGGCGTAATCCGCAGACAGGCGCTGTAATTAATATCAAGGCCAGCAAAACGGTAAAATTTACTCCGGGACAGGACTTCAAGGACGCTGTCAACAAATAAACTATTCCCCGTTGGATATACAATGATATGAGCAAACAAAAAAGCAGGCTCTGGAGCCTGCTTTTTTGTTTCATTATTTCAACCTGGATATAAAACTTTTTCAGGAATCCCTCACAAAATTGAAATTCCTGACAGCCATCCTACAATTTTTCTGAAGATGTCTCAACGGACTCCAGGGTTTGTTGCCTGCGGGTAATTCTCCGCTCGTTCTCTGTGAGGAGCTTCTTTCTCAAACGAAATGTTTTTGGGGTAATCTCAACTAATTCATCATCTTCGACATACTCAAGGGCCATCTCCAGCGAGAATTCCCTTGGTGGAGGGAGTTTGATCCCTTTTTCGGCTGTCGCGCAACGAATATTCGTGGCCTTCTTTGTCCTGACGACGTTCACCGTAATGTCATTCTGTTCGCAATGTTCCCCCACGATCATCCCTTCATACACACGATCACCTGGTTTTATAAACATTATACCCCTGTCCTGCAACCCATCCAGGGCATAAGCAGTCGCCTCACCTGCGGCCATGGAAATCAGCACGCCCTGTATGCGATGGGCGATATCGCCCTTGTATGGTTCGTAGTCATAAAAATTATGGTACATCACCGCTTCTCCACGGGTAGAACTCAAGAGACGGTTTCTCAAGCCAATCAAACCACGGGAAGGCACTTTAAACTCAAAGTGTGTGATGTCCTTATCAGTATCCATACTGAGCATTTCCCCCTTCCGTGCACCCAACATGGAGATTACCTGGCCTTCGTATTCTTTCGGCACATCGATCACGACATATTCTACAGGTTCCGCTTTTTCGCCTTCCAGCTGCTTAAAAATCACCTTAGGTTTAGAGACCTGCAACTCATACCCCTCCCGGCGCATGTTTTCAATCAACACCGAAAGATGTAAAAGCCCACGCCCCGAAACACGAAAGGAGTCCGGGGTTTCCGTATCTTCCACCTTGAGGGCTACATTTGACCGAAGTTCCCTGTAGAGCCTTTCCCTCAGATTACGGCTGGTAACATATTTGCCGTCCTGACCGCTGAAAGGTGAATTGTTTACGGAAAATATCATGGAAAGCGTAGGTTCATCAATGCTTATCTTTGGCATAGCCTGCGGGTTCTCGAGTGATGCAATGGTATCACTGATATCAATATCCTCGATCCCAGTTAAAGCGACAATGTCCCCTGCCTGCGCTGATTTTACGACCTGCCTTCCCAGTCCAGTAAAGGTAAATAATTCTGTCACTCTGTGCACCGTTTGTTTGTGGTTCTTGTCAATTTTCGTAACTTGCTGGCCTGCATGAATACTACCCATAAATATCCTGCCGATCCCAATTCGGCCCACGTAATCATTATAATCCAGCGATGTTATTTGCAGCTGTAAAGGTGCATTCGGGTCACCGCTGGGCTTTGGAATATAATGCAAAATGGTATCGAGCAGTGGGGTAATGTCTTTGTTATCATCCTCCAGGGACAACTTTGCATAGCCTTCCCGTCCGCTCGCGTAAATCACGGTGAAATCCAACTGTTCATCAGTTGCATTGAGCTCAACAAAGAGGTCAAAGACCTCATTCAATACCTCTGTACAACGGGCATCGGGTCTGTCAATCTTATTGATAACCACGAGGGGTCTGAGATTATACCTCAATGCCTTACGGAGTACAAACCGCGTCTGAGGCATTGTCCCCTCAGCCGCATCCACCAGCAATAAGACACCATCGGCCATCTTGAGGACGCGTTCCACTTCTCCTCCAAAATCGGCATGCCCCGGTGTGTCAATAATATTAATCTTTACACCCTTGTAGTTAATAGCCGTATTCTTGGCCAGGATCGTAATACCCCGCTCACGTTCCAGATCGTTGGAGTCCATAATCCTTTCTACATTCTGAATCTGCTGATTAGACCGAAACGTACCGCTTTGCTTAAGCAATTGATCCACAAGGGTGGTCTTGCCATGATCAACATGGGCAATAATTGCCACATTTCGTACATCGTCTCTCACTAACTGTGTCATATCGCTCCTCAAATATACTGCAAAATATTATACAACCAATACCCCCCCGGCGCAGCACAGCCACAACCAAGGCCCCATGTCATCCCTTGCGAAGGGGGAATACAGTGGGGTATAAAAATTTTCAAATAAAAAAGCCGCAACGAAGAATCGTAGCGGCTTTAAAGATAAACGGTATTGTAAATTACTCAGCCTTGAAACTACGTTTTATTTATGCAATAATTATCACAAATAAAACCTTTGCTGTCAATAGAAATGAATAATCCAAAACTAGATAAATTTTCATGGTTAATTAATTGACTCCGAAAGTCGTAATGTTGGAGTATAAAAACTCTCTTTCTGATATTTTTTACCTTGCATTTCAAAATCCATTTCTTTACTATAATTCAGCTTAGAAGTGCTAAATTTCAATGACTATTCATCGTCCTAATTCACTTTTCTAAAAAACTCCTCAAAGGAGGAAATTTACATGCAATTCAAGGAAAAGGTAGCAATTGTTACGGGAGGTACACGGGGGATAGGCAGGGCAATTGTCCTGGAACTGGCGAAAAACGGTTGCAATATTGCCTTTAATTATAGTAAGAATGTCGATGCTGCGAATGCACTGGTGAAAGAGATTGAGTCCGGAGGAACAAGAGCACTTTCTTTCCAGATCGATGCAGCCAGTTTTGAGGGTGCGAAGAATATGGTAAAGGAGGTTAAAGATAAGCTCGGTAAAATAGATTTTCTGGTAAATAATGCCGGTATTACCCGTGACAAACTCCTAGCCCTCATGGGTGAGAACGATTGGGATGAGGTCATCAATACGAACCTCAAGAGTGTTTATAACTTTTCCAAGTCGGTCATTACACTGATGATCAAGCAAAAGTCTGGCAGTATCCTCAATATAACCTCCGTGAGTGGTTTGATGGGGATGGCAGGACAGGTAAACTATTCTTCGTCAAAGGCTGGTATGGTCGGCTTTACCAAGGCCCTTGCTAAGGAGGTGGGAAAGGCCAATATTACCGTAAATGCCATTGCCTGCGGGTTTATTGAAACAGACATGACCGCCGTCCTGCCCCAGGAATATAAAGACAAGATGATTGAAATGATCCCGGTAAAGAGATTTGGCAGACCAGAGGAAATTGCAAAGGTAGCTGCATTCCTGTTGTCAGATGATGCCAAATATATTACGGGACACGTGATTAGCGTAGATGGTGGGTTAGCAATCTAGGAAAATGGTTATTACTCAAAATGGAATGGAATCCTGTAGAATTTTATACCACCCCTCTTTTCCCTCCTTCGAAAGGAGGGGATGAAGGGGAGGTTTTCCACTCGATTTTGAGTAATTACGAAAATTGAAAGGTAACGAGAATGTTATTTCTCTTGAAGGTTGAGATAAAACAAATGCCTCAGATGCCGGTAAAGGACTTTCTGGGATATGTGATAAAGGAGTGGGAATATTTTTCACGGTTCCAACGGCGGGGAAAGATTCTGGCAGGAGGAAAGCTGGCAGGCAGGCGGGGGGCTGCTGCCATTATTGACGC
The DNA here is from genome assembly GCA_046291035.1 of Candidatus Brocadia sp. GTDB lineage: Bacteria > Planctomycetota > Brocadiia > Brocadiales > Brocadiaceae > Brocadia. The sequence continues at coordinate 703 of JBKBTA010000067.1, read as the reverse complement.
CGAGTCCAACGAAGAAATGGAAGAAATTGTCGCAAAACTCCCCCTCTTTCCGTTTTTTACCGATATAGAGATTACGCCACTGATACCCATGGAAAAGGCCCTGCTGGATACTAAGAGGATTCATTCTCTCATGAAATAGAATTTATTATTGAAGAAAAGTTTTCGAGAGGATATATAAAACAGTCCCGGATAATTGGGTATTGGTTCGAATGATTCGTTAGACTTTCATCAATATTCCACGATTGACATGTTTCAATATTTAAAATTTAAGATGCGACTTTGAGGGAAAACTGGCGTTTGCTGGAAAATGACTTACGTAATCAGTTTTATCACTTGATGCCATGCTAATTGAAAATACACAATACGGTAAAATGTATGAAATCAGAGGAAAATTAACTGGGCTGAATAGAAAAAGTTTGAGAGTGTACTCAATTTGGATGATTGAAAATGGAACAGGAAACACAAAATTCATCACTATGTATCCAGACAAGGGGAGATATATAAATGACATATACCTGGTTCGAAAATAAGTCCTAACAAAAAAGGTGTAAGCGTAAATGTACCAATATCATAGGACAGAAATCGCATTTTCATCGTTTCTGGGCGCCGCTAAAGCGTCATGATGACTAACCCGAACGAGTCGGAAAAGTTTTGTGTTTTAGGAACTTGCAAACGTAGTATACAATAATAAGCGAATAGTCAT
>JBKBTA010000066.1:0-13824 GCA_046291035.1 Candidatus Brocadia sp. | reverse complement strand
CTGCCATGCTGGGATTGGGTATTGATGAACCTTCCAAAATCAATGTGGTTCACGTATAATTTGCCTTAAAGAAGGATATCAACAGGTAAAATCTGTTGAATAATAACATATTGTTTGTTATTATTTTGATACTCACGGTTTTATTAACTTTAAGTTGTAAAACCAAATCTCAAATTGAAGCCAAGGTCATGTCTACCGTACATGGCCTTTTTTGTATTATGTCAAAAAGTACATAATGTAAGAAATGCAATTCCACATATTTTCAATATTTTAACTTTTACAGTGCTTAATAACTAAGGAAACGAGATGTCATCACCATTTACAGAAGAACAGATAAAGCGTTATTCACGGCATATCATCCTGCCAGAAGTAGGTGGGAAGGGGCAACAAAAGCTTTTGAAAGCAAAGGTATTTTTGGTGGGAGCAGGAGGATTGGGCTCTCCTGCTGCATTTTACCTTGCCGCAGCCGGTGTAGGAAAGATCGGCATTGCAGACAGTGATTGTGTAGATCATTCGAATCTGCAAAGGCAGATCCTGCACTCTACCAGAGATATTGGGCGTTCTAAGGCCATCTCTGCCAAAGAAACCCTGGAGGCATTAAATCCGGATATAGAGGTAATTCCTTATACAGAACGCTTAAATTCAGACAATGTCATGGATATCATCAAAGACTATGATGTAATCCTTGACGGGGCTGATAACTTTCCTACGCGGTACCTTGTTAATGATGCATGTGTATTCCTCAAAAAGCCGCTGTCACATGGTTCCATATTCAGGTTCGAGGGACAGGTCACTACCATTGTGCCGTTTGATGGACCCTGTTACCGCTGCTTATACGAAACACCACCTCCGCCGGGGCTGGTACCATCGTGTCAAGAAGCCGGGGTCTTAGGAGTGTTGCCAGGCGTGATCGGTTCTATTCAGGCCACAGAGGTTGTGAAACTTATCCTGGGCAAGGGGCAGATATTAAAAGGGAAGCTGCTCATCTATGACTCCATGAATATGGACTTTAAAAAGGTCAAAATACACAAGAATCCCAATTGTCCCGTATGCAGCGACAAAGCCACAATTAAGGAACTCATTGATTACGAAGAGTTTTGTCACGCCCACGTTGGTTCTTAAACAAAAAATCGTAATAGTCCACCGCAGAGAGTGCGGTGAACACAGAGAAACAAATAAATAAGGAGCGATTTATGGATATGAAAAGAAATCCACGAAAGCTCACATTATTAGTGGGTATAATCTTATTTTTCAGCGCTATTACTGGCATGCTTAGTTTTGGAAAACTCCATGCCGGGGAAGGCAGTACAAAAACCCAAACAGAAGTGAAGAATATCTCTGCCAGGCAGGCCAAGGAATTAATCGATAGTAACAAAGATGTGTTCATATTGGATGTGCGAACACAGGAGGAATACAATGAAGCACATATCAAGGGAGCCAACCTCATTCCGATCCAGGAGCTGGAAGCAAACCTCAACAAAATTCCCAAAGATAAGAAAGTGGTTGTTCATTGTGCAAAAGGGAAACGTAGCGCTAAGGCATGTGAGATACTAAAAGACAAAGGATTGAAAGAGTTGTACAACGTGGAAGGTGGCCTAAACCAGTGGAAGTCAGAAGGCTATCCAGTAGAAAAACCCTAGTAATTTGCAGAATGAATAATCTCACCAAAACAAAGATTGTTTGCACAATTGGTCCCGCCTGCAATTCTCCATCCATGATTGAAGAACTGATAAATGCGGGTATGCATGTGGCGCGGTTAAACTTCTCTCATGGCACATTACCAGACCACGAAGATACTATTAAAAATATACGCCTGATTTCTGCGCAGTTAAAAAAACCAGTTGCAATTATCCAGGACTTATCGGGCCCAAAAATTAGAATAGGAACATTATGTAAAGAATCGATTATCTTAAAAGCAGGTGACCAATTTACCCTAACGAACAAGGTTGTAGAAGGAAATGAAAAGACAGCGTCCATTACCTATCCACTTTTACCAGATTATGTATCTGCTGGAGATTCCATTTTACTTTGTGACGGTGAGATTGAATTAAAGGTCATTCGTAGGGATAATACCGATATTGTCTGTCAGGTCATTGTGGGCGGCGTACTGACTGCCCGCAAGGGGATCAACATACCCTCAAGAAGTCTGCCAATACCCTCTCTAACAGAAAAAGACAAAAGAGACCTCAACTTTGGAATTGAGAATGACGTGGATTACGTAGCCCTGTCTTTTGTAAAAAATGCAGATGACATATTGCAACTCAAAGAGCTTGTCCATCAGAAAAATAAAGACATACCCGTTATCGCCAAGATTGAAAAACATGAAGCGCTTGATCATCTTGAGGATATTATAAAAACCGCAGACGCCATTATGGTGGCGAGAGGAGATTTGGGGGTAGAAATACCTTTAGAAAGGATCCCCCTTGTTCAAAAGAGGATCATCCGCATTGCCAACAGTTATTGTAAACCGGTTATTACAGCAACACAAATGCTTGAATCCATGGTCAATAACTATAGACCTACCCGTGCAGAAGTAACCGATGTGGCCAATGCTATTTTTGACGGAAGCGATGCGGTTATGCTTTCCGAAGAAACTGCCAAAGGCCGCTATCCTCTTGAGTCTGTACGTATGTTATCGAAGATTGCCAGAGAAGTTGAACCTGGACTGATCAAAAAAAATAACTTTGAAACGGTTCGAATACCGGGTAGCACAGTCACAATACCTGATGCGATAAGCAGTGCGACCTGTCAGGTTGCTGATGACCTTAATATCAAAGCCATTATTACCTGCACTCAAACGGGAAGCACGGCGCGGTTCGTTTCCAAACACCGGCCCAAACAACTCATCCTTGCCGTTACTCCGTCATTAAACACCTATAGAAGACTTGCCCTGGTATGGGGCGTCGTCCCCATACTTACCGAATCTATGCAAAACACCGATGACATGATGAAGAAAGGTATCGAAGCCGCCAGGCAGGCTGGTTATATCAGCGAGGGAGAAACATTAGCCATCACTGGTGGCGTCCCTGTCTGGAAACCTGGATCTACCAATCTTTTGAGGGTTTACTAAATCAGATACCTCTCAATATAAACAAATGAACATATTATAAATTTTTATTTTCCATTACATAAAATCTCATAAAAGGGTATCGGGGGTGTATCCCATTGTATAATCGTTAAGAAAAATCAGGAGGTACATTATGTCACAAGACATCAAAAAAGGTAATTAAAGATAGCAAACAGGCTATATTAAATTTATTTGCATATGGTGTGATATACCTACTGAAGAGGCAACGGTGCTTGATGAGAGGATTAAAAATCTCAAGGTAGATAACTGGAAGTATGGAAAAGTCATTAACCCGTGAAGAAATGAGGGAATTGGATAGGAAGGCCATTGAGGAATATAAGATTCCAGGAATTATCCTCATGGAAAATGCCGGGAGAAATGTAGCGGAAGAGGTCTTGAAAATGATAAAAGCACCTCGGCAGATAAAGGTGGCCATTCTATGCGGAAAAGGAAATAACGGTGGTGATGGGTTTGTCGTGGCCAGACACCTCCACAACCATAATATCTCCGTGAACGTCTTTCTTGTTGCAAGGATTTCTGACATTTTAAAGGACGGAGATGCGGGCACAAACCTCCGAATACTCTTACAAATGAAAATCCCCGTTAGAGAAATACTCGATACCGCAGGAGTGATCAGTGTCTTAAAAGAATTGGACAGCTATGATATAATCATTGATGCATTGTTTGGAACAGGGCTTTCAGGGGAGGTACGAGAACCGTTTAAAACGCTCATCAACGGCGTTAATAACCTGGTTAAACCTATTGTATCTGTGGACATACCTTCAGGACTCGACTGCAATAATGGTAACGTGTTAGGCGCTGCCATTAAAGCCATCAAAACTGTAACATTTGCAGCAAGTAAAAGGGGTTTTTATCTGGGAGACGGACCGGCACATACGGGAGAGGTTGTCATAACCGATATCAGCATCCCTAAAAAATTAATGCCTTAAAATTGAATTTAACGTTAAATCTGCTTCCGCTTAGCGGGTGGTTTGGTTTTGTAATTAGGCCTTCGGAGATTTTTCGATGCAGAGAGAAGAGGCTCTTCACTCTACAAACCGCATAAATAAAATGACCTCTTGCTATAGAAATTTACTTTAGAAGTCAAAAAATATTCTCTGATTGCATTTTTGCATGGTAGGAACTCCGCACCAGCGGCCCTGATTCCACATGTTTAAACCCAGTCCTCTTGCCTTCCCATCTTAGCCTATCAAACTCATCCGGGGTATAATAACGTTGAACTGGCAGGGCATTTCTCTTTGGGCTCAGATATTGTCCAATGGTAAGCATATCACACCCGGCATTTCTTATATCCTGCATGACGCTGATTATTTCGTCCCATTGCTCTCCCAGACCTACCATTAAGCCTGATTTTGTTATTAAGGAAGGGTTTTTCTCTTGTGAATTCTTCAATAAGGCCAGGGAACGTTTATAATCAGCCGCAGGCCTTACGCATGAATAAAGGCGTGGTACCGTTTCTATATTATGATTTAATACGTCCGGGCCTGTGGTAATTACTGCCTCTAACGCCTCTAAGTTCCCCCCAAAATCGGGTATTAAGACTTCTATTTTACAATCTTTCACGACTTCTCGGATGCATTTGATTGTTTCTGCGTAAACTGATGCACCGCCATCACTAAGGTCGTCCCTCGTTACCGAGGTTATTACGACATATTTCAACTCCATCTTTCTAACAGCCTCAGCGATTCGGAGAGGTTCTTCGAAATCTATTCCGGAGGGGCTTCCCCTCTTCACAGCACAAAATCCACACTGTCTGGTACACGTGTCGCCAAGTATTAAAAACGTCGCGGTTCGCTGTTCAAAACATTCACCGATATTCGGGCAGATGGCCTCCTCACATACTGTATGAAGCCGTTTCTCTCGCAGGAAGACTTTCATTTCATGATAATTTCTGCCTGCCGGTAACTTTACCCTTAGCCAATGCGGGCGCATAGAATATTGATTTACGATTTGTGACACATACTTTGAATAAAATTATCAATTACGATACGCCATTTTTTTTCTTTCGTCTCAATATATTTTGCACTTCCGCTTCCAACCCTTTTCTCCATTCTATATATTTCCTAGGAAATGGTTTGTCTTTTTTCAACATGTTATACAAATAATTGATCCTCGACTCTACCATTAATTTAGCAAGTTCTGTATTATCGTGAATGTACTTATCTATTAAATTTAATATTTTATCTTTATTGTTATAAAACTTTTCTATTAATTCCACGATATGTGGCATATCGTGAATAACGTTTCTGCTAAAGAAAATTATTATCGAATCTGAAAATGATAAAATATCCTCGTCTTTATCAATAATAAGGCATGCATTGTTATCGACAGCATGCAACTTATTGTCGTCGGTAAACAATACATTTCCCAGATGCCTGTCGCTATTGCCAATTATGAAATCAAAGACCTTTAGTCGTTCAAAATCTTTCTTTGCTTCCTCCGAAAATTTCTCTATCTGATAGCCATCTTTAGCGTCTTTAATCCACTCCTGAACTGAACCATCATACCGTACATCGCCGATCGTATCATCAATCACCATTGTTTTGGGCACCAATCCAAGCCCTACGATTTTATCGATTTGATAAACAATCGCCTCCCGAATTGCAGTATCAGGATTATCGGCCATCCAGTAGTGTCGAATGTCACACTTAAATATTACGGCGCTTCCATCTTTAAATAGTATCTTTTCTGGACCTCGGGGTCCACCCCACCATCGGTCGTATTCTATGTGGTCTATCCCCCTGTCCTTTATGCTGCCAAAGATACCTTCTTTTATGCCTTCTTCAAGGATCTTGCTTCGGTTATTTTTTTTATTTGTATCTTTTAGTTCAGCCATAAAAACGATGATATTTTATGAATCATCTCCTTCACCTCAATATGTACTGTTTGCATTTGAAACACATCTGAAAAGTGATTTACAAGCTTATCATAAACTTCTTTAATGTTTACGTTTTTATTCAATAATTCCTGGATAGAGGTAATTCTTACGCCTTGGATTCCGCAGGGAGTGATATACTTAAAGGGAGATAAATCGTTGTTCACGTTAAGAGAAAATCCATGCATAGTGTAGCCCAGGGCAATCCGAACACCAATAAACCCAATCTTTGCCTTATTTACCCAGACGCCTGTGTATCCCTCATTTCGTTCTGCTACAATTCCAAAGTCTGACAATGTCTTTATCATTACCTCTTCCAACATTCGCAGATAGTGATAATAATCCTTCGTATAGGCACCCATCTTTAGTATAGGATAGCCAACTACCTGGCCTGGACCATGATACGTAGCCAACCCACCCCGATCAGTTTTATAAACGGTAAAGCCATTATTTTCGTAAAATTTCTTATTCAATATCAAATTGGCTTCTTTGTACCTGCGGCGAAAGGTAAAGGTCGGAGGATGTTGAAGCAAGATAAGACAATCTTCTATTTTTCCAGAGATCCTTGCCTCAAGCAGGGCCTTTTGAAACTCCCAGGCCTTACCATACTCCACCATATCCAGTTGGAGGAGAAGCCCTCTTCGCCTCATAAGTTGTAACCTCCCATCCTTCCAGAGTATCTTTTACTTTGCGAAGGAACGCATCGGCATCGGCGCCATCCATAACCCGATGATCAAATGAAAGGCTGAGATACATCATGGATCGAATTGCAATTGCATCGTCTATGACAACAGGCCTTTTGACTACGGTCCCCACGCCTAATATCGCCACCTGCGGCAGCAATATAACAGGTGTTCCAAATAAACTGCCATTGAGTCCATAATTTGTTATAGTAAATGTTCCCCCCTGGACTTCTTCTGGTTTTAATTTTTTTGTACGTGCACGCAAGGCAATATCCTGGATATCCTGGGCTAATTGCAACAGGTCTTTTTTGTCGGCATCCTTTATTACCGGAACGATCAACCCATCTTCAAGGGACACTGCAATCCCGATGTTAATGTAGTTTTTCTGAATAATACCTTCATCTGTCCATGAAGCGTTCAATTTGGGATGTACTTTAAGGGCACGAACGGTTGCAAGGGTTACAAACGGAAGATAGGTAAGGTGGATACCTTCTCTCTTTAAACTGTCCTTATTCAATTCACGACACCGTTCAACCTTTGTCATATCAACCTCAAATACCGTTGTCACATGGGCAGCCGTCCGTTTGCTCTGCACCATCCTCTCTGCTGTAATCTTTCGTTTCGGACTTAATGGAATGAGTATTTCCCTCTCCATAACCTTCTTTTCGGCTTCTGACTGGGGTACAACAACACCGGGTCTTGAAGAAACGTAATCCATAATATCTTTTTTCGTAACTCTCCCTCCTTCTCCCGTACCCTTTACCTCTTCCAGATTAACGTTATATTCTTTAGCCAATCTTCTCACCAGAGGAGAATGTCTCTTTTCTTCTGCTCGTGGTTTTACAATTTCTTTTGCGATCTCAACCTTTTCGACCTTTTCTGTAACTTCAATCTTTTCTTCGGGTATACCTACGACTTCTTTTTGTTCGACTACTTCAACTTGGGCAATTACTGTCTGTACAGGCACAGTTTTTCCTTCTTGATACAAAATCTTCTTCAAAACACCCGTAACAGGCGATGGCACCTCGGTATCAATTTTGTCTGTGCTGATTTCCACAATGGGTTGTTCCTTTTCAACCCGATCCCCTTCATGCACAAGCCATCTGGTAATGGTCCCTTCTGCTACACTTTCGCCCATCTGTGGCATGATCACATTAACAGGCATATCCTAAACCTCCTAACATGGACAAACAATAATTGCAATATTTCATAATTTTAAACTCTAAATCACACCCGGCAAATCCCAAACAAATTCCGAACGGCAATGTTCAATGATTGAAACTCTTTTCAGGATTTAAAATTTTGATTGATTGGAATTTGTTTGTTATTTGGTGTTTGAATATTTGATGTTTTCTTGAATCCGGGATAGGGACAAAATATTCTACTAAAAAATGCAGATAATCTGTTAATAAGTTAATAATCAATAACGCACCAATTTCTCTACGGCTGAAATGACGTCTTTTACCTGCGGAATAAAGGCTTCTTCCATCTGCGCACTATACGGTACCGGGGTATCCGGGGCAGCTACACGAATAACGGGTCCATCCAGATAATCAAAACAATATTCACTAATTAAGGCAGAGACCTCGGCACCGACACCCCCTGTTTTCGTCTGCTCATGCAATATAACAACCTTGTTTGTCTTCTTTACCGTATTAAGAATTGATTTTTTGTCCAATGGTAAGATTGTTCTCAAGTCGATAATTTCACAGGAAACTCCATTTTCTCTAAGCGACTGTGCTGCCTCTAGGGCAGTGTGAACCATCGCCCCGTACGTAATAATCGATATGTCCTTGCCTTCCAGGGCAATTCGAGCCTTTCCTATTGGGACGATATAATCTTCTTCGGGAACGGAGTCTTTAATACGTCGGTAAAGATATTTATGTTCACAATAAATGACCGGATCGTTGTCACGAATAGCCGCCTTTAATAAACCCTTGGCATCGTAAGCAGTGGAAGGGGCAACGATTTTTAATCCCGGCACATTAAAAAAGAATCCCTCAATACACTGTGAGTGGAATGCCCCGCCATGTATATTACCTCCATATGGAGCACGTACGACGATGGGAGTAGCCGCCCCCCATCGGTAATGGTTTTTCGCTGCTACATTTACCAACTGGTCAAAAGCGCAGGAGATAAAATCGGCAAACTGCATCTCAACAATGGGACGCATACCAACTAGCGCCGCGCCAATTGCAGCACCGGTAAAGCCGGATTCTGATAACGGTGTATCTAAGACACGCCACTCTCCATATTTTTCATAAAACCCTTCAGTTGCACGAAATGCGCCCCCATAAACCCCAACGTCTTCACCCAGAATAAATACGCTGGGATCTCGTGCCATTTCTTCATCCATTGCCTCTCTAATTGCCTCAAGATAAGTAATCTCTTTCATACCCTTACTCCTCCTCTATTGGCGTTGCGTAAATACCCTTCAAACCATCATCTGGATCAGGATACGGGCTTTCCTCAGCAAATGACTCGGCCTCTTCTATCTCTTTTTTTACACGTGAATCGATACCGTCCAGTTCCTCTTTTTTGGCAATATTGTTCCCCATCAAATATTTTTCCATATTTAAAATAGGATCCTTTTTCTTCCATTCCTCCAGAAGTTCTCTTGGAACATACTTGGCGCTATCATGCTCCGAGTGGCCGTGCATCCTCATGGTCTTACATTCTATAAATGTGGGCCCACCACCATTCCTGGCAATATCATAGGCCTCCTTCGCAGCCTTATAAACCTCTACGACATTATTACCATCTACGATCTTACTTGGTATGGCATAAGCCAGGGCGCGTTCCGCAACATCCTTAATGGCCATCTGTAGTCTTAATGGGGTGGAATAGGCATACTGATTGTTATTGCATATAAAAACGATGGGTAATTTTCTTACAGATGCAAAATTCATTGCCTCATGAAAATCACCTCGGCTAGTCCCTCCATCACCAGTACATGCCGCTACAACCCGCTTTTCACCGCGTATTTTAAAGGCAAGGGCAGCACCCGTTCCCACTGGATAATTATCTGCCAGATGACTGGGAAAGCCGAAAACACCGAAGTTCAAATCCCCGATGTGAACATTACCCTCTTTGCCGCAGGTAACACCTGTCTTTTTACCCATGTACTGAGCCATAATGCGTTTTGCAGAAATCCCTCGTATCAAGAAGACACCCATATCTCTAAAATACGGGGCTGCAATGTCATTTTTTTCAAGGGCATAGCCATACCCTACAGAGACAGCTTCCGTACCGTTGCTCGTCCACGCCCCCCCTAATATCCTTCCCTGATGATAAAGCGATGTAACACGGTCCTCCAGTCTTCGTGTTAATTTAAGATAATAATACAATTGCAGTAAATCTTCTCGCTTAATATCCATCGTTTTTCTCCAACTTTTTAAAAGCAACCACGGATTAAACTGGCTAAGCCGTTCAAACGGTTTAATCGGTTTAAACAGCTTGAACGACCTCATCTGTTGTTTCACCACCTGTTTTTCATTGGTCTAAGGTCTGTTTTTCATTGAAATAGGGTATTTACAGCCCTCCTGTAATGGCCCGGTCGATCTCCATCTGGGCCTTGAGTTCCATTACATGGTTGGTCAGCTCTTCTATGTGACCTTTTTCCCACTCCGCAAGATTTAGCAACATCTTTCGTGTCGCAGGCCTTGCCGCTTGTAATGCTGCCCGATAGTAATAATCATACGACTCTTGTTCCCTTTTAATTGCCTCAATAAGTACTTCCATTATAGTGCCGGGTTCCGGCGTGCGACCTATTTTCATACATCCCCCTTTCAAATAAAAACATATTTTAAAAGCTTAACCACCGAGTGCACAGAGGAAAAAATTTATTTTTCATTCTCATAATTATTTGAAAATCCCCTTTCCTTTCTCTGTGTCCTTTGTGGTTGGTCTACTTTTGGAATAATTTACATTGTTATTGTTCGTAGCGGCCTTAAACTGATTAATTGAGGATTCTCGATATTTTTATGCTGAACTAATACCTTGAAGATCTCACCCATTTCCTCAGGATGAAGAAGATTTTTCACTTTTAATATCGTATCAATATCATTATTTACATTATTTAATCTTTCCAAAATGCCCAAAGCAATCAAATAATGGGATTGTTTTGTAAAACCGGTAGTCTCTAATCCCAACGGCCTTCCTGCATTCATCAAGTTTGTAAAATCCACATGCGCCGTAATGTCTTGTTCACCCAGCCGTTCGTAATAATCCCGATTAACGGTATGTTTATGATAGCACCTTACAGTGCCTCCGGTATTGCTTTCACGATATATTCCATCTATTGTGTCACCGTAATCAATAGTTATAATAAATCCTTTTTCTAATTTTTCTGAGACATGTCTTAGCCACTTTGCAGCGTCTAAATTTACCTCATATTCTTGCCCTTCTTTTAGATATATTTTATTGGTTTCTAGATAATCTTGTAAAGCCGGGCTGGATATTTCATCGTCTATTTCGCAGAAATCAGTTGCATTATAACCCACATATACCTCTTTTAAAATCTTATTTTTTATCTTTAAGCGGTGTACAGGCAGGGCATCAACATATTCGTTGGATAAAACACATCCCTGAATCTTGCCAAAAGAAAACCCGTCTTCCGTGTAGGCATGCCACGATACCTTTCCATCCGTTCCATCAGAAAAGAGATTTTTAACCACTTCTTTACACGCGGGAGTCCGGCAAGCCTTTTGATTTAAAGCTCCTTTGTTCCCCACTTGTGAAGGCAGAATGAAGGATGGGTTGTAATCAAAAACCCCTTCTCTTCCCCCCCCTTCGTAAGGAGAGGATGAAGGGGAAGTATTTTCATAAGGCACGTCAATAGAGTCCATGAACAATTGTTGTTTTTTTTGTGCATAGGGATTTGATTCAACAATGATATAATGGAGCCTATCATAAAATTCCGGATATTCTTTCTTTACGCACTGAACAATATCGTGACACAACCACCCCCTGTTTGCCCCCATCTCCACAACGGTAAATACCTCTTTTCCCATAATCCTCCACATCTCATCCAGTTGCTTTGCAATAAGTTCCCCAAACATTCTATGAACGGTTGGGCTTGTATAGTAATCCCCAAATTTTCCTATCCGTTCCGTGTCTGAATTGTAATAGCCGTATTGCGGATGATAGAGTGCCATTTGCATAAACTCGGCAAAGGTAATCTTTCCTTCCTTTTTTATTTTCTCTATGATTAAATCACTAAGCGCCTGCATAACCGTAAATCTTAAATGGAATGATAGGTTGTTTGGAGAGGGGCATAAATGATGGATCCGGAACCGCATAGTTCTCTTTCCATACCTGCTACGGTCATATTGGCTACATAAATATCCACTAAATTATAAATCTTTCCTGACGCATCGTTATTATCAATTGCCAATTCTATATTATTGAATATAAAATTTTTTGGCAAAATTCTGTGAGCGTATTGTCTCGAGCTCCCATAACAAGGATGCAGTCGCCGGCAGAAACCAGGTTATTAATTGCGGGAATAATATCGTCCCTCTTTTCGATAAAAAAGGCATTTCTGCCTCTTTCACTTATCCGTTTAACGATATCCGCAGAAGAGATGTTTTTCCTGGCAGTGCCGCCAGCATAGAATATTTCCGGCATGAAAAGGATGTCATGGGGAGAAAGAACTTTCGTAAATGCTTTGATAAATTCTTCTTTCATAAAATTGGTCGGACTGTAACCGTGCGGCTGAAAGACGGCAATGACCCGCTTGCAGCCGAGCTTTACAGCATTTATCGCCGCCTTAACTTTTTCGGGATTGTGGGCATAGTCGTCTATTATCTTTATTCCATCAACCTCTCCGATAATATCCATCCTGCGTTGTACACCCCTGAATGCTCCGAGCGCAGCGGCTATTTTGCTATCACTGATGTTTAAACTCCTCGCCGCAGCGATAGCTGCAAGCGCATTCGATACGTTGTAACTGCCGGGGAGGTTTATCTCAAAGGACTGATCATCCACGGTGAAAGTGGATTGAAATGATTTATAGACTACATTTTTTGCGCATATACTGGCGTTGTTGTTTAATCCATAGGTAACAATATCCTTATGCTTAAAATCTATCATTTTCAGATACGGACAATCGGCATTGAGAATGAGCCTTTCCCGGGTGTTTTGCGAAAGGGTTATAAACATCTGAGATATCTCTTCGATAGATTTGTGATCTTTCGAGATATTGGTAATAACGGATATGCGGGGTGTATATAAAACAATGCTGCCGTCACTCTCGTCAGCCTCAATGGAGATGATATCTGAGGTACCTGTCTTTGCGTTACCCAAGGAGGAATTATTTACATAATTTTTGATACAACCACCTACAATAATGGTAGGAGACAGACCGGCAAAATCAAGGATGTAGCCCACCATACAGCTCACCGTGGTCTTCCCATTCGTTCCACCAATAGCAATGCCGTATCCGGGGTTAAACATTTCAGCAAGGAGTTCGGCGCGCTTGATGATCTTTTTGTTGAATACACGTGATCTTTTAACATCGGGATTATCTTCTTCGATAGCGGAGGAAACAACTACGTAGTCTGTATTTTCTTTCACACCAGAACCATCCTGAGGATGGAGTGAAATACCCTGGATCGAGAGCTTGGAAAATATATCATGGGTAATATTTTTATCGTAATTTCTGTCAGAACCGCTGACAATATGACCTTTCTCCCTGAGCACCTGTGCAATTGCACTCATACCAATGCCACCTACACCAATGAAATGGTATGAAAATCTTTTTAAATCTTTCTGACTCTCCTTCATGTCTCTCATTCCTTCTTTATTAAAGGGGAATTGGGCGATTTTGATGGAATTAACAAAGAAGTAACACTTTAGTTTTTTGAAAATTGATACACATAGTTTCGTTCAACATGGGTGGCACGCACAAGCACAGCTTGTCCGTGCCACCCATTAGAACGTGTTTGCATGTATTAAGTTTATAAATTACAAATTGTGAGCCTCCGGTATATATTCAGAAATTTATTGCGCTTTAGCGCCACCTTTTCCATGCGCAGTCCTGGGAAAGGCGTAGTATCTTTAAAAATAATTTTGACACATCATTATTTAGCAAAAAAATTTTGTAGCGCAGGCATCCTGCCTGCTTTTGAATTCAACAATGTGCAGGCTGGAAGCCTGCGCTACCATCTCTTCCGACC
>JBKBTA010000065.1:0-14326 GCA_046291035.1 Candidatus Brocadia sp. | reverse complement strand
ACCGGAAGCTTTATGGGTCCAATCTTTAAAGCCCGTTTCATCATAATAGCCTTCGATCTGGTCTACCCTCATACCTTTGTGCCAGGGATACGTTAAGAGTTTGCCTTCGCCTCTAAAATAATACTCTGTATGGCATTGACCACAGGCAAACGAGCGCATCTCCTGCCGTGTTGCCATGGTGTTGACATCGTACTCACCTTTACGCCCGTCTTTACGCCAGCGCTCAATACTGGGCAAATGGGGTAATGGAACATCAGTACTGGCTAATACCCGGATCGCATTGAGAAAGGCAGGCCGGGTAACGCGTAATTGCATAGTCTCCGGATCATGACAATCCACACAGGATACCGGATGGGAGACCATCTTGCGAGCCTCATCATACGGCATGGCACAGACTATTTCAAAACCTTTCATAATTTGCTCGTGCCGATGGGCTTCATCCGCAGGTACACCTGCCTTGATGCCAGCCTCGCGATAAGCAGGCAGGGCAGATGAATGGCAGTGCAGACATGCGCTCGGCTGTTTGACAATTTTAATACGTTCTGTTATATCCTGGTCAGACAGCATGTAGGCATGACCACGGTCTTCGCGATAGTCTACACCAAAAGCATAGCCTTTAAAGATCTCACGCCAGTGCGGATCTTCTTCAAGCTTATTGAAGGCATCACTTTCACCATGTCGGGTACGTTCTGTATTCACTGTCCGGCGATACCCATCGTATTGACGCGGATAGTTTTTACCCCATATAACAGGATCGATGGTATCCTCAGTCACTTCCACCGCTCGAAACACATGCTGTTTCGCCTCTTCCTTGCGTCGGGTAACATTTTTTAACAAAAGAATAACTCCTACCGTTGCAGCTGTAACCACAACAATTATTAACAAAAAGAAAATCTTCGCACTATCTCGAAAATGAACTGGCGATTGACGATCCATGCTTTGTTTCTCCTCAATCTAGCGTGCAGGACCGTGGCCGACGCTACTGTGACAATGGATGCAATCCAACATTTGCCGGTCGTTGCCCGGATGGGTAGCAATTTCGCTCACGAATTCTCCGTGACAATACAAACAATTTTTCTGCAAAATAACACGATTCTCAGGCAGAATCCGAATTGGTTCAAGGAAATCCTGCAAGGTAAAACCCTTCGAATGCCAGAAACCGTTTTTTAGTTTTACAAAATATTTTAGCACAAACTCATGAGGAATGTGGCAGTCGTTGCACGTTGCAACGGCATGATGACTCGCCTTTTGCCAGCCATCATACTGTTCACACATGATATGGCAGTTAACGCAAGCCTTAGGTTCGTTGGATAGATACGATGCCCCATCAGCATAATAAAATGTGTAGCCGCATAAACCAATAAATATTCCCACACAACAACACAAGAAAATAATGAAAAAGTTTAAACCCAATTGAACTCTCATTTTCCCCACATTTTTGAAATCGGTATGGACAAACTGGGTTTTTGGCGAGTAAAGAATATTAACTACTTTTTTAATAAAAACGCAAGAAAATAATCCGATGACAAAAAAGGGTTGAGTAATAACCCATTACCCAACCCTTTCGAATAGCAATTAAAACCCATGCTGTTTATTAAACTATTGGTGTAAAATCTCCTGTAAGACTGCCGTCATTATTATATATCGTTGGCATGTAGAATGTGTTTTCGGCAGCCTGATCTATCTTCTGGTTGCACTTTGGGCATCGCCTGTTGTGCGGACCCCGGCTAATAAATTTTTTCCCACACATAAGACAACTCCTTTCCGCCCTGTCGGTATAAACATTTTTCAGGGAAAGGTTTTTTTCATTGTATTTTTTTAAGGTTTTACGCTTTGATTTTTCTTTTTGCTGGACACTCATCATGAACTCCTGAAATGGTTAATAAATGTAAATTACAATCGATTTAAAAAAACAAAACTTTATACAATATTGTTCCAAATTTTTCATTTTTTGACATATTCAACCTTCAAATAAAAAAGCCTTACTGCAAAGATTTTCATTGTACAATCTTCGGCAGTAAGGCTGTCTTTACATCTTCCTGCAGAGGCAGGAAAATATTTTAAAGATCCTTTACTTTGCGTCCCCTGGTTACCCAGGGTTTGCCTTTGTCTGAATATGTGATATCATTTGAAATAACTTTAAATTTGTAATTATTTTAATCCTATAACATTCTATGTCAAGGAAAATATCTCAAGGCAATAAGCTGAGCTAACCTACCGGAACATATGCTCTTACCAGTTAAAACCTTACAAAAATATTTGTACCTGTTGTTCCACTATTCTTCTTGCCCCATAATACCCACAGAATTTTCATGAAATATAATACTGTTTTTTACTTGTATTTCAATATATCCGGCGTATAATGTTTTAGTTCTTATTCTTTTGGAATGCGCTAAATTAATCGACGGGGCGTAGCGCAGTTTGGCTAGCGCGCCTGCCTTGGGAGCAGGAGGTCGGAGGTTCAAATCCTCTCGCCCCGACCATAAAGCCTATTTTGATTTTTTAGATTTCCCTACTTTTTTCGAAACGGTCTTTTTGACTGCCTTCTTTGGTTTTGGTATGGGTGAAGGGCGGCAAAGCATATTGCGTTTGGATGCAAGCCGACCGCATGTGTCGCACATGTACTTCAAATTAACAACCTGAGGTGCGCATACATGCCGGGGATCACCAGTTACCGTACCACAAAATTTGCAAGCAACAACCTTCTTTGCAGGTATTGGATTACAAAGATGCCCTTTATTTGTCGTTACCAAACCACACGTCTGACACGTATAGACATTTTCCATCGTATTGCCTCCCTTTCTATCCTGTTTGTTCTTGAATAGGGTTATATAACATTAAGATACATTGTAACATATCTTTTTCATTTGGAAAGACTTTTCTGAGAAAGGGAATGGCCTCCTGGATATTTCCTTTTTTTAAAAATACTAAACCAAGATTGCCATACGCTGCCGTTAGTTGTTCATCTAATTGAATAGCCTTCTTGTATTCCTCAATAGCCAAATCGTAATTTTCGCTCCTATAATAAACTGTTCCTAAATTATTGTGGAGTGCTGCATTGTCAGGATTGCTACCAATGAGAATTTTATATTCTGTTATGGCTCGACTATAATCACCCTTCTGTTTATACGTTAGGGCAAGGGCTGCTCTGATCTCATGATTGGATGGGAATTCATTAATTGCTTGATTGTAAATTGCAATGGCCTTATCATATTCCATGAGATCCAATGCCCTGTTTCCTCTCAATAAAAAACGGATGTCAGGCGGTGTGCTTGTTGCCCAACACCATACAAGGGTGGACAAGGTTACCAAGCCCACGGTTAGGAACCTTCTTTTTTGATGGATAGTTTCTGACACATGTACGTGCTTATGCCCTAAGTACCTAATAATTAAAATACCCAGGCATAATCCCCATGCAGCACCAAGAAAGGTCTGAAAACTCCCCAGCCATTTCTGGGTGTAATACGCAGTTATTAATCCGCAGAAGATCAGTAAAAATTCGCAATACAAGCCATAATTACCCTGGCGTGGAATCAGCGATTTGATTCGGCGGGTAATTGAAATCACATTTAAACCCCACCGGTAACTTAACGTGCCGTTTGGACAGGCATCTTTACAAGCGAGACAACGGATACAATTTGTATTTACAACAGCGCCGTGCTGAGCAATCTCCTCATGTACCGGGATTCCCATAGTACAACTCTTGGTACAACTCATACATCCCTTACACTTGCTAACCTTTCGAATGCGCCAAAGGCTCAAATTATCAAAGATTGCAAGCATGGGTGCCCACGGACATATATACCGGCAAAATGCCCTCGATCCCATAAGATAGATAAACAGAAAGGCATCAAATACAATAAATGATGCAATAATGACGGGATTTCTCGGAAGGTCTAAGGTCATCACCTGCGTATCACTGAAACCTATGTGCAACCGTGGATAACCATAAATAAGCCAATATTCAAAGATTACAGTTAATGTTTTCAGGAGAAAGACGTATTGGATGATGCTTGCTTTCGAGTGGATGATTTGCGGATTTATTCTGATTTTATGAAGGATTTTTAAGGCAAACTCTTGAAAGAATGCAAAGTGGCATGCCCACCCGCAAAAGAGTCTTCCAAAAAAGACTGTTATCAATACTACCAAAATGAAAAATGCAGCAGCGGAATTCAATAAGCCCATTCCGAAAAGGCTAACAATTCCATTTAAGCTGAATGTCCCGACTTTTTGATAACCAAGTTTATACCATAGAATGATGTGGACAACGATTAATATATTTATCAAAAACAGGACCGAGACTCTTTTTTTATTGACGTCCATAGCGACTCAGGGCCGTAGTTAAATTCCCTTTATGGAAGGTGGATTTTGTCATGAACTCAATCGAACAATCCGGAGGGTCATAAAAAGGGATACAATAAAGCAAAGTTTATTCGGTCAACATCAAGGTGATCTTCGAACTCCCCGAGTTTTTAATGCCTACCTTATATGTATAAAAACCCGGTCTGCCAAGCGTGTCATCGATATACGCAAGAAAAGTACTTTCTCCGGGAACGGTAAATTCTGCATCTTCTTTTCCGTTCCTGACGCCAAATAGTTCGAAGGTGACTGTTACGTCCTTGTCTCTGTCACTATTATTGACTATGACAATTCCTACGTAAAATCTGCTAAATGTTGGGTATTCATATTTAAGGGGTATGGGTTCTGTCGTAGGTTCATCTGCTGTGGCGAATGTCCCCATTACTACCAGAGAGTCCGATTTGGTATTTTTAGTATTAGCAGTGTTTTTTAGAGCATGTCCTTGAATATTCCACCGGGATCCTTCACCTGTTTTACTAAATACCTCCGATTGCAATGAAAACAAAAATAAAACTAAAATTGATAACAAAAATACTTTGTACGGCACACGTTTCATCTTCCAAGTCCTTTTATGCATCTATCATCTCCTTTGATTTGAGGGGTATCATTGTTTTTGGGATTTTAAACTGAATGTATATATAAGAAGCGTGAAAAGTGCTTTACGCATGATGACAGGAATGATTTCCATTGCATTTTTAGCTGCCTCTATGTAAGTACCCCCAAGGGGATTTGAACCCCTGTCTCCAGGCTGAGAACCTGGCATCCTGGGCCGCTAGACGATGGGGGCGGAAAAATGCGTGGAAAACTAAGAATAGGTTAAATTCTTAAAAATTACGCTATAGAAAATACTATATTTATACTATCGTGTCAATAAAATTCCAATTGTGCTGCCGATTATGAATATTAATCCTTTCCCCCGTTTTCAATATGGTTATCTTGCCAAAGTCTTCCATCGTGCTTAATTCTGCTGTATTAAAAACAGGCCCGTCAATACATACACGTTGACCACTACAATCACATTGTCCACAGATACCAAAACCACATTTCATGTATCGATCCAGAGATACTTCGCAATTGATCCCATGATTTTTACATAATTCAACTATCTTATACATCATCATCTCCGGACCGCAGATATAGACTCTATCAAAGGTTTGTGTTTTTAGCAACTCCTTAAAAAAATCGACGGTTGTTCCTTTAAAACCGGCGGTGCCGTCTTCGGTGCATAACCTCATTCCCTGAAAACGTTTTTGGTAGATTATTTCTGAGGCAGTTCGTGCCCCGTGTATGACGGTCACATTATTTAATTTGTCCACAACGGTTGCCAGGGATGCCATCCCAATCCCACCCCCTACTACACACGATTTTGAGTTTCTTAGCAAATGAAACCCCCTGCCATAAGGGCCACGTATCCCAATGATATCCCCTACTTTTTTCTTGTGAAGCGCCGTAGTAAATGCTCCGCATCTTAAAACAGAAATACCTACGATATCTTTCTGAATATATGATATGGTAAAGGGCTTTTCATCAATAAGGGGTATCCATACCATAACAAATTGCCCCGGGACAAAATCCAGATTCCATTTGAAAAAGAATGTTTTTACGCCTGGGGATTCTTCTAATATATCGCAAATTTTTACCATCGTTGGCTGTTCAATCATGGGCAACACCTACAATGTTATTAATGTCGTCAAAACCGTTCTCTCCTATCCATTGGGTCATTTCTTCGCACACTTTTTTAAAAACATCGATACCGCGATAATAAACCCCTGTTCCAATTCCTACGGCAGATGCACCTGCCATCATCATCTCAATGGCATGTCGCCCGGTAGAGACCCCCCCTACTCCAATAATGGGAATTTTTATGGCCTTGTATAGATCGTACACGCACCTTACGGCAATGGGTCGTAAGGCATCACCTGTGACACCACCTACCATGAAACTCAATATGGGCTTTTGTGCCTCAATATTGATGATCATGCCGGGTCCCATGGAATTCACGGCCGTAATGGCATCGGCGCCGGCATCCTCGGCAGCCCTTGCAACCGTGCAGATCTCGGGAATATTGGGAGATAGTTTCACGAATATGGGCAATTTGGTTACTTTTCTTACTTCAGAAGTTATGGCAAATGTAGTTTCAGGGGTGCCTTGTCCTGCAAGAAGCCCAAATCCGGGGGTATGAGGACAGGAAAGGGGTATCTCGACCGCTGAAAATTTTGCTCCGGAAAGGCCTTCGACAACCCGTGCAAAATCCTCTTTCTGGGTTCCAATGACACTTGCAATCACCGGTACATGTATATCCTGCAAGTTAGAAAATTCCCTGGCAGCCGCATCGACACCTGGATTTGAATAACCCACAGCGTTCAGCATACCTGCCTCGAAAGTGATAACGGTAGGATTTTTGTGGCCTTCCCGTGGTTCAATACTGATAGATTTAATCGTTACAGCACCCGCACCATTCTCGGCAACCCTTTTCAGTAATGCCTTTGTGGTGCCTAATATCCCGGACGCTAGAATGGTAGGATTAGCCAATTGGATATTACATAAATTGACAGACAGGTTTATATTCGACATCGGGATTATTGAAATTAAAAAATAAAATTTATTCGCATCAAAAATAAAGGTTTCTATTATATAGTCAAAAAATGAAAATCAAAATGCAAAAATACAAATCAAAATGGAAAAATTATAAAAGAATTATTATTGACAATCAAAAAAACTTATATAATATTTCCCAAGAGGTCTGCCGGAATAAACCATATTCCCGAATCGGTCAGGCATTGGCTTACAGATCTGTTCTATAAATAATAACACACATATGAAGCATCCATGAGCCTCTGGCTCACAAAGGATAATGAAAATGTCACCATGAGCCGAAGACGAAGGGTCTCGCCAAACGAGATTCTTCGCGGAGTTTACCCTGAGCAATAAAAGAGATTCTTCGCTTCGCTCAGCATGACAAAAAGCGAAGGGCTCAGAATGACATTTTTGCATTATTCTGTCATTCTGAGGGAGTGAAACGACCGAAGAACCCAACTTTGAAATTCCTTGACGATTAATTATGCTACCTCTGGCAGCTGTTTTTAAGTTCCCCTTTAGAAAGAGGGGAATCATATGAGTTTAATCATTAAACTAACCCTGACAGGGTTGACTCACGAATTCCGTGCTTCGGATTTTGTCTTTTCCAACTTGTTCGGGTCAGGAGGTATTTTGAGGTGAAAATTCTTGGAATTGATCCAGGCACGCAAGTAGCCGGTTATGGTGTGATAGAAAAGATAGGATCAAAGATAATAGCCATCGAATATGGTTCTATCAAGGCCGATAAAAACCAAACCTTTGCACAGAGGCTTCTGACAATCCACGGTAAAATTATGGATATTATATCGAAACATCAGCCTGATGAGATGGCTATCGAAGAGGTCTTTTACAGTAAAAATATCAAGTCGTCGATAAGGATTGGTGAAGGAAGGGGCATTGTCTTCTTGTGCGCGGCAGCGTCAAACATTCCCATTACCGAATATGCTGCCACGGTTATCAAAAAGGCGGTTGTAGGGAATGGAAATGCCCAGAAGGAACAGGTACAGGAAATGGTAAAGATCATTCTCGACTTACCCAAAATCCCGGAGCCAAGAGATGCCTCAGATGCCCTTGCCATTGCAATCTGCCACAGTCATAATCTTTAATGCAAATTTCAGAAATACATGGTAGGCGATGCCTACCCTATCCAACTATATAAATCCGAAATAAACAGTTTGGTGCGTCCCACGCACCAAATCAAATGGTTACTCGCCAAAGCCAGCTTCATTAGTCACATCCCTTCGAACCACACCACAATCTTGTGGATAAACCTATTTTTCACAAACCGCTGAAACGTCGAATACACTTTATGATCGCCCTTTGGGCTGAGAAATTCGCATCCTCAGGTAGCAATGTTCAAATGATGTGGTGTCAGGAGTTGACGGTAAAAAAAATATATGCCGCTATCTATTTTTGCCCTTCGATATTCTGACATCGTCCTTATGCTTCAACCTGAATTGGTGCGTGGGACGCACCCTACGCATGTTTATTTGCCAAACACGGATAAAACAAGTTTGTCGAACGATTATCAGGATTAGAAAAGCCACAAGGAAGATTTATTACCTGTGTTTATCTGAGAATCTGCGTTCTGCTTAATTTATATGTTTCAACCTTAATGCATCGCAATTGCCGCACACATCGTTCTGATGCTCGCGAAAATATTGCATATTCTCACCGTGCCAGATTCCATCGATACTTTGCTTTAATATGTTGCCCACCTCATAGCGGGGAAGGTCGCAGCACGGGGTAGCCTTGCCATCGATGTTAATATACAGATAGTCATAAGGCTTCGGGCAGTACTTGTCAAAACGATACATGATGGGACGCAGTCGTTTGTACAATAGCCGAAGTAAACCATTGTCGAGGGCCGTGTAGTTGTTATCGACCTGTAATCCATATTTTTTTGCTATTTCCTCGGCCTCCTTATAAACCTCTAATTCTTGTTCCAAACCGGGCCTCTTAAAACCACTATTACCCAAAGGATTGTTTAATCTCACTAAATATACACGATCTGCCCCCACTTCACCCGCAAATCTGATGGTATCCAGACACTGCCGTTTGTTATGCATGGTTATTTGAATGGTAATGACCGGCTTACTTTTACTGACTCGATGTTTAATAAACGATTCAATATTCTTTTGCACGACCTTGTTGGAAGGATGACCATCTATGACCTCATTTCCTCCCTCTATGCTATCTAATGAAATGGTTAATTTATCTAATGTTCGCATAAACTTATCAATAAATGGAGCCAATAACAAACCGTTAGTTGTAACACCAACGTTATGCCCTTTCTCCTTTGTATAGGCAATCATATCCATCAATGCCGGATGCAGTAAAGGCTCCCCCCACCCGGTAAGAGTAATGTTATAGCGGGATTCAATTCCCTTTTCCGAGAAAGGGACAAGCCTGTCGATGATTTTTTTAAAGAGATCAAGTGGGATATCTTTTTCCGGCAGGTTAAAAGACTCACGGGGGCACATACCACACGTATAGTTACAGCGGTTCGTAATTTCTATCTGGATACGTTCTGGTCGCTGAGGAATGATATAAAAGGTTCTGCCTATAATGCCTTTTATGAGGTAGAGGGGATTTGTAAGCATTTATTCGTTTAACGTTATTATTACATCAGGTCTTCGGTAAATTTTTCGTAACACTGTAGTAGGAGCCGTCTCCTGACGGCGACCGGCGATGCTCATCGTCTTACATGCGCCTGGTCGCCAACGAGAGTTGTCTCCTACCAAAAACCGCTTAAATAAAATGAAAATTCCTACACAATCAAGATACTCTTACTGTTTCCTCTCGGTGAGTTTCTTCGTTTCTTCGTCGATGGGGGTTGGATAATCACTGGTAAAGCAGGCATTACAGAAATATTGCCGAGGTTGTGTCGTACAACTCATCATCCCATCCACACTGAGATAGCTGAGACTCTCGACATTTAAATATTGCCGAATTTCTTCCAATGTGCGATTGGCTGCAATAAGTTCCCCTTTTTGCTGAAAGTCAATTCCGTAATAACAGGGATATCGATGCGGTGGGCAACTGATCCTGACATGGATCTCCTTCGCTCCAGCCTTCCGCAATAATCCAAACCGTGACTTCGACGTCGTCCCTCTTACAATAGAATCATCGATAACAATAACCCGTTTCCCTTCCACAGTCTCCTTTAAGGCGTTCAGTTTAAGCTCCACGATTCGGTGGCGCCGATCCTGCTCAGGCAAGATAAATGTCCTGCCCACATAATGATTACGGATAAATCCCCTGTCAAGAGGTATCCCTGAGGCATGAGAATACCCAATTGCCGCAGAGTTTCCCCCTTCCGGAACGGAAATCACCACATCAGCATCCACTGGTGACTCTTCAGCAAGTTTGGACCCTAATTTCTGGCGAAATAAATGCACACTTTCACCATATACCTTGCTGTCTGGCCTTGAAAAGTATACCAGCTCAAACACACAAAAGGCAGGTTTAATATATTTTTGAGGGCAATAATATTCGCTTCGTATCCCATCTTTACCAATATAAACCGCCTCACCCGGATTGATATCACGAATGTACTCAGCGCCCACCTGGTCCATGGCGCAGGTCTCAGAGGCCATTACATAACCATTGTTCAGTCTTCCTAGGGCCAAAGGTCTGAAACCATGGGGATCACGCACCCCCACCATCTCATCAGGAGTTAAAAACAATAGTGAAAAGGACCCTCGCAATTGTTGCAGTACAAGAGACAAATTTTTTTGCATCATATGCAAAGGCTTTGCCATGAGATGCACAATGACCTCCGTGTCAGAAGTGGTATGGAATATCGAGCCGTTGGCCTCGAATTCCTCGCGCAGTCTTTTTGCATTGGTCAGCTGTCCATTATGGGCAACGGCTACTTTCCCCTTGTAATAATCCACCACCAGGGGTTGAGCATTACCTATATTGCTGGAACCGATGGTCGAATATCGCACATGCCCAATGGCGATAGGATTTTTTAAAGATTTGAGCATCTGTGGTTTTATGGCATCGCTTACCAGCCCCATCCCTTTATGGCAGATAATGTCCTTCCCATCTGTTGAAGCAATTCCGGCGCTTTCTTCCCCGCGATGTTGCAAAGAATACAAACCATAATAAACCCTCTCTGCTGCATCTTCGCACCCATAAATTCCAAATAATCCACAGGATTCTTTCACATCCGACATTTTTCTACTACCTATGTCTTTTCTGACCAAGTTTTTATCTCGTTTTCACTTTAAGGGGGGATATTTGGTCATTAGCTTGCTAATCTTCCTATAAAACTTGTATTTACTTTAATAAAAAATTAAAATAAAGTATGTAAATTCTTAAAAGGACTGGCTCAAAGAATAACCAGTAGCGCAGGATTTTCTCCTCAAAGGTTTATCGGTAGCATTTCCATTTACGGGCAACCTGGGTTGAGTACGCGTTTTGCGGCATAGTTGTATCGCCCTTTTGTGAGCCGAGGGTTCGTATCGGTTTGTCGAATAACACCCTATCGATAGGAAAAAACATAACAATAAAATTATATCAAATATCGAATGAGTGTCAATACATTTATGGACGGGCCTGTTGCCAATGACAAAGGCAACAAGACAGGGCTTTTTAAAAAATTTTCTGACGTAAGATTATACGTTATAATAAGTTCCAATCTTGCCAAAAAACCCGTGTTGGAAACACTGGAAGATGTCATCCAGGGCGGTGCAGATGCAGTACAATTACGGGAAAAGACGATGCCTGACAGCGAATTCCTTGTTATAGCCAGGGAGTTTAAAAAAATAACCACCCAGTCCAGAACTCTTTTCATTGTAAATGACCGCGCTGAAATCGCCAAAGAAGTTGATGCGGACGGGTTGCATATCGGACAGTCCGATATGGACCTCCACACCGCACGCAAGATCATCGGCTATGACAAAATTTTAGGCATCTCTACCCATACTATAGTTCAGGCGCGAAAGGCGCAACAAGACGGTGCGGATTATATCAGCGTTGGCCCCATATTTTATACCACAACAAAAAGTTATGAGACGCCGGTAGGTCTCGATTACTTAAAACAGGTAAAAAGGGAAATTACTATCCCCTTCGTTGCCATAGGCGCTATTAACCTTGATAATATTCATGAGATATTACATGCGGGAGGGTCCTGCGTGGCAATCTGCTCTGTAATTATTTGCAGTAATAATATCATTCAAACGACAAGGATTTTTAAAGACCGCCTCGTTACGCAGACACAGCTTCATTCATAATCGCTTGGGTGGTATAATATTTGCTACTTTATACTAATATAAAACAGATTTGAATCAATTCAAAATAAATACAACTTGTCTTTTTTCAAGTTTTTAAGACGAAAAATATTTTCGATGTACTTTAAGAAATCCGAAAATAATCCTCACAGCAAAAGTTGCAATTTTAAACATTCATGAGGAAAGGTGGGATATGAGGAAAATTGTCCCTTTGATTCTTTTATGTGTGCTCATTTTAACGGCACAAGGTTGCGAATCATTTATAAAAAAAGAAGGTAAAAAACCTTGCAGTGCTGATAGTTCTTCAGGAGAAACCGCATCACCACCGCAGGGCAAGGGTT
The DNA here is from genome assembly GCA_046291035.1 of Candidatus Brocadia sp. Classification (GTDB taxonomy): domain Bacteria; phylum Planctomycetota; class Brocadiia; order Brocadiales; family Brocadiaceae; genus Brocadia. The sequence goes on along the minus strand of JBKBTA010000065.1, from coordinate 1,809 downwards.
ATTTAGCTGGCGGCGCAACGGTAAATATTGATACCGGTGAGGGAAACAGGAGGATGTCCTTACTTGAACAATTTGAACAAACAAGAAAGGACCTGACGTCTTCACAGGAAAAAATCGCTGCACTCGAAAGAGAGTTGGAAGGCGAAAAGACACTAAGAACAACACTCGAAGCAGAACTGGAAGAACTTAAAAAGCAATTAGAAGCCACCCAGCAACTGATTATAGAAAACGAAAAGTTGAGCAAACAGTTAGAGCAAAGTCAAGAACCTTATGAAAAAAGGATCAGGGAGTTGACGTTGGAATTAACAAAGGCACAGATTGAAGAGACAAGGGCAAAACAGGAACTTATTGGTCTAAAGATAGAACAACTGGTTGAAAAAAAGAAACAAAAACCGCAAAATTCCCAATGAATCCCTTTTTTCGGTAAGTTATCGCTTTGAATCTTAGCCTGGCAACTTACAACGTTTAGTTTGGTTACGGCTACGCTTCGTGAAGGAATTATTAGATGAAATCTTTACTGTGCATTCTTCTTATCCTTTTATCAGTCATGGGCTGTTCAAGTGCACCGCCACATCACTCTTCAAGTCTTAGTTACAACAAATCGGATGAATTTAAAAAAACACGCATACGCCGTGTTTTACTTTTACCATTCGAATATAACGTAGATCGGGAGGCGGTCATAGACGAGGTAACAGAGGCATTTGCTGTAGAGTTACGAAAAATTGGGAGTTTTGAGGTCGTCGTACCCTCGGGAAACAAGACCACACTGACCTCTGAACATGAAATATGGGATAAAGGGAGCATCAATTTAAATACCCTTTTGACCTTGAGAAAAAAGTATGATGTAGACGCCATCGTATTTGGGAATATAACCCACTATCGTCCTTATGAACCTATGTTGCTTGGTGTCAAAGTAGGTATGATCTCTACCGATACCGGGGAAGTCGTTTGGAGTGCTGATGGCGTTTTTGACAGCAACGAAAATGAGGTTGCAGAGCTTGTAAAGCACTACTTTGAAAGTACACACCAAAAAAGCGCCCTTTATGGCTGGAAACTTATCTTGCTTTCTATGCGACGTTACTCACAATTTGTAGCCAATCAAATAACAGAAACACTCCAACACTAACCCAAAAAATCCTCATTTACCATCGAGGAATGGATGGAATAGTAAATTCAAACCTGTTATGTTGTTAAACTCACCGATTCTTAGCATGTCATTCCCGCATGCTTTTAGCGGGAATCCATGTGTCTTTGAATGCACCTTGATTCCCACTTGCGTGGGAATGACAATCGAAGCCCTGGCAAGGGAAACCCAATTTATTCTGCACACAGAAAATATTATACATCACAGGGAAAAAAGTACCCGAAATTCATATCCCCCGTGAATCTATAAAACATCCTCTCAATAAATATTTTTCTTTTATTGATATTTATAACTAGGCAGTATATCGAAACTTAGATAAATCTACATCATCAATTTCATTTCTCCATCATCATAAACACGGCATATATGTTGCTTAATTAAAAAATCAAATTTATAGAACCATCACGATTCTCATTCGAGGAAAACTACCATGCCAGAAACAACCGCTGGACTATCCAATCAAAATGATTTGTTTGGGAATCTGTTTATCGGAATTCGCTCACCTACGAATAATTCCATTTCTCATGCAACGGACATAGATGCCGTTCAATCAGAAATTGGTGTAAAAGAAAGAGATTTTGTAATTACCGTTCATGTGAATACAACAATGGAAACTGGAAAATATGTGATTACAATAAAAATTTCTGCAGATGGTCTAGAAAATG
>JBKBTA010000064.1:0-14421 GCA_046291035.1 Candidatus Brocadia sp. | reverse complement strand
AAACTTTTCTACGTGGATTAAGCACGCAGAAATGGTATTTTCAACCACTCAGGTATCCCATACTTCAAGGCACACCTATCTTTGACATTCCAATTTGGAATCTCAAAGAATCAGCCTCTTCCTTTGTAAGCTGAAACATAAAATCTTGTGAAAACCGGTCATTATTTCGTTTGACAGCCTGTACTAATGCCTTCGGTCTGAATGGGCTTCTATTTCTTCTGGAAGCAACTTTTCCAAGATTGCGTTCGTTCAAACGGTTCTGTAAGTCCCTTGTAAAGCCGGTATAAAATTGTTGATCTTTTTCACTCTGTATCACATAAGCGGAGAATATAGCACATAATCTCTAATGGGGTAAAGCTGCCGGGTGAGGTGTACATCGAATATGTTCCACGTGAGTCTCTGTGATAAGTTTCATAGATAATCCTTATTGAGAAGAACCCCATTTTTTTTCTGACTAACACGAACGAGTGGGTTGAAAATGACTATTCGCTTAATATTGTAGACTATGTTCTGCAAGTTACTAAAACACAAAACTTTTCCAACTCGTTCGGGTTAGTCATCATGTTGCTTCAGCAACACCCTGAAACGATGAAAATTGAACTTTTTGTCCATATTATATTGTAACGCGATACTTGTGTAGTTTTCTGTGAATTTATTTTCGAGTCAGGGATGCTGGAAAAGAGTTTGAGCAATGCTACGAGTAGGTCATTTTCAAACCGAGTATAGGTCTGAGGAAGAACGCCCTTGAGTTCTTCGTTTTAAAACTCGATGGCTTTCATGGCATCGTTTACTGCCTTGCCTATATTTCGACCTTCAGGAAGATTCAGGAGATGGGAATAACGTGCTTCGTCAGGCAGGTACATAACACCCCTTGCCTGATAATCCGCCTTGCCGGTCTTTTTTCTGCTACTTGAGGACTGTTGTTTCTTTAGCTTCTTTTCGATCTCGTTAGTATTGTTTCATTTTGTCACATCTCATCCCTTTACTCAAACAAAAAATTAGTATTTCCAGTTCAGCTGTCTTATCAGCCCATATACCCCAATCCCTTCAACCGTTCAGCGATCTTTGCTTCTTCGTCCTCGGAAATCTCATGAATAGTATCTGTTCTCTGGGATTGGATAGCCAGGTATTCGACCCCTTTTAAGTCCTTATTCAATATATCGGTCAATACCTTGCCATCCATATACGTGGGGATTTGTTTGTCGAGTAAGTAAAGAACGGTGGGGATAATGTCTATGATTTCTGCATTTTGTACTTGATGGTTTTTCTTGATGTCTTTTCCTATGGCGATGAAGATGCCGTGTTGTCTATGGCAGCCGGAACGATAGAGCTTATATTGCATGGCGGGCATGAGCATGTTTGGAGCAAGGCCGACCTGCATGACATACCCGTCTGCCATGTCAATGATCAGGTCAGGGGCGTTTGATACGAAGTCTCCTGTGTATATCTCTTCTCGTTTATAGACCTTTCGGATAATATTTTGAGACGTTTCAGGGTCTTTTACTGCGTATAGCTTTTCAATCAAATGGTCTCTGAGGGATTCATATTCTTTCCCCTGTTCAATAATGCCCTCAGGCTGACGACCCCTGAGATTGATCCAGACATTCTGGCCCGACAGGGAACAGAAATACGCCCTTGTTTGTTGCCAATCAACATTTCCCAGGCCAGTATCAACGGTTGGGGTAAGCGACTTAAGCCTTACCCAATCGGGGACGATGCGGTCAACCCATCGCCCGATACCCATTCTATACGTTAACTGTTTCAGGGTGGTTTTTATTGTTCTCAGCAGTTGGGTATTAAAAGCTACTGGAGGTCTGGGTTTTAGCCTTAAGATACCAATATCGTGAAAATATTTGTTGATGTAAAAATCCTTGTGAAGCCCCCCAAACCCATGATCGGAAACGATCATGACGGTGGTATCTTCTGAAAGAGTGTCCAAAAATCGCTTAATAACGATATCGAGATGCTGGTAGTAATTTTTAATGGCATCCTGGTATTTTTGAGATTTTTTGAGATCGTGGAGCGGATGGTTTGTCTCCATATGACGCCAGAAAAAATGCTGTAAGCGGTCTAGTTCATCAAACACGACCATAAAGAGATCGGGTTGGTATTTGTTGTAGAGATAATGGACGGCCTTTTCCTGCATGTCCGTGACCTTATAGAGTTCGTCAAGAAAGGCATCCTCCTTTCCCCCCATAATCGTCCCCACATCGATACTGAACTGCAGTCCGTGCAAATACCTTTTTAGCTCTTCTTTGAGAGATGGAGGATATATGAAATTTGAATTTATATCGGGGGTGCCCAGGCCAGCAACCATGAAGCCATCAAGGGCTTCTGGGGGATAGGTCATAGGTATGTTAAAGATGCCCGATGTCATGCCGTGTGTGTCAAGGATATTCCAGATGGCAGGGATTTTCCTATCATTGGAGGTAACGTTTCTTAGTTCGTAGGTATCGTTACGGATGGTGAAAAAATCAAATATGTTGTGTTTGCCAGGGTTTACGCCGGTAAAGGCAGACGTCCATGCAGGTGCGCTGAGCGGGGGAATGGTGCTATTCAAATTTCCATAGCTGCCGTTTTCAATCAGATATTTAAAGGTAGGTAATTTCCCTTTGGAGATCAAGGGATGAATGACATTCCATGTGGCACCGTCTAGACCAATGATAACGATTTTGTTTGGTTTATCCATATTCTATATTCTATTTGAGGATTTTTCTTATTTCTTCATTCATCTTCATTACCGCCTCCCTGGTGGCGTCTTTCCATGCGCTTATACCATATTTTTCTTTCCAGGGGGAAATGTTGTATGCATAGAGGATAGAACGGGAGGCGTTGATAATGGCTCCAAGTCCATCCGGGTTAAAACAATGTGCGATATCTTTTGCTGTGGCACCCTGGGCACCATAACCGGGAACAAGAAAGTAAGCCGTGGGCATAAGTTTTCGTAACGTTGATATTTCATGTGAAAAAGTAGCCCCCACAACAGCCCCAATAGCACTGTATCCCTGTTTGCCAATTAAGTCTTTTCCCCATGCATGTGTCTTTTCCGCAATAATTTCGTGGAGTTTTTTTCCTCCACACACGAGGTCTTGAAATTCGCCGGAGTCTGGATTTGACGTTTTTACAAGGACAAATATGCCCTTATTATATTTTTTTGCCGTCTCCAGAAAAGGGTGCAAGCTGTCAGTTCCCAGGTACGGGTTAACGGTTATGGCATCTACGCCGAATGGGGCTTCACCGATGTCGTCCATGTGTACCTCACCGATATGGGCATCGGCATATGCCTCAGCCGTGCTGGGGACATCGCCTCTTTTTATGTCGCCAATTACTATTAACCCTTTTTGTTTGGCATATTTAATGGTTTCTGCATATGCCCTGATACCCCACCAGCCGTAAAGTTCGTAAAATGCAATCTGAGGTTTGACGATGCCTACGAGCGGTGCGATGAGATCGATAACTTGCATGTTAAATTCCAGGATAACACGCGCTGCATATTCAAGGCTCTGTTTTTGCGAGGGAAACTTTTGCTTGATGGCATCGGGGATGAGTTTGAAATGGGGGTCTAAACCCACAACTACACAGCTATTTTTCTTGCGGATGGCTGTGATAAGCTGATCGGCGAAATTTTCTCTGCTGTCGGAGACTGCAGCCAAATTTGTATCCCTTGTTTTTGGATGCCGCTTGAGTACTAAAGTGCCAGAAAATTTTTAAGGAGTTTTGGCCCTTCTTCGGTTAAAAAGGATTCGGGATGAAACTGTACGCCCTCTAAGGGATATTCCTTATGGCGAATACCCATAATCTCATCATCGTCTGCCCTTGCTGTAACTTCCAGACAATCGGGCAAGGTGTCTTCTTTGACGATAAGAGAATGATAACGAGTCGCTTCAAAAGGGTTGGAAAGTCCTTTGAAGATGGTTTTACTGTCATGTTTGATCATAGATGTTTTGCCATGCATAAGTCTTCGTGCACGAACTACTTCCGCCCCGTATGTGTATGCGATACACTGGTGGCCCAGACAAACCCCGAGGATTGGTATCTTCCCTGAAAAGTGTTTTATAATGTCATTGGAGATACCCGCTTCTTTGGGTGTGCAGGGGCCTGGCGATATAATGATGTGATCGGGCTTCTTTTCCTCGATTTCCTCAAGGCCGACCTTGTCGTTTCTGAAGACTTCCATCCTTGCGCCAAATGCGCCAATTTGTTGGACTAAATTATAGGTGAAGGAGTCGTAATTATCGATAATGATTACCATAGTATTTTTTCCCTGTTTACAAATATTAGCAAAATAAATTTTGAATATCAAAGAGATTTTAAGTAGTAATTAAACAAGTTCTTCTATTCACTTACAGCGAATGCCATTACCAGAAAAACAACTTGACAATACACACTTTTTTTGTTAAATTTCTCTTAATTGTATTAATCGTTAAGCGACACAGGGATAAGATAGCTATGTGTTATCCTTAAAGAATTTTGTGTAGGTGTAATAAACTAGCTAAAGGAGGCAAAAATAGGAAAAGTGGGGATAACCCACTTTTTTATTTTAAGGTTTGTAATTTTTCCTCCAAACATTGTTTTTGGCCAGTCTTCAATTACCGACTTAAGTAAAAAAGGTATTTAAGGTATTTATGGATAAAGAAAGTTTACTACGTTTAGTAGATAGTTTACACAGAGATAAAGAAATCGCCAAAGATGTGGTGTTTCAGGGCATAGAGGCCGCCCTGACCACCGCTGCCCGGAAACATTTTAAATCCCAGGATACAGTGTCTATTCAAATTGATAGAAATACGGGAGAGATTTTGGCTATGGAGGGTGATCGCAAAATCGACCCTTCCGAATTGGGTAGGATTACGGCACAAACTGCGAAACAAGTCATCATTCAGAAGATACGAGAGGCTGAACGGGATGTTATCTATGAGGATTTTGTTAGCCGGAAGGGTGCTATTGTCAGTGGCACTGTTCAGAGGTTTGAAGGTTCTACAATAATTGTTAATCTTGGCAAAACAGAAGGCATTTTGCATAAATCGGAACAAATTGACGATGAACACTATAATACCAATGAACGGGTCAGGGCGATTGTCCTTGACGTGAAAAAAGTAGGAAGCCGGGTAAGGATATTGCTTTCAAGGACGCATCCTGATTTTGTCAGGAGGCTTTTTGAATTAGAAGTGCCGGAAATTGCTGAAAATACCATTGAGATCAAAGCCCTGGCAAGAGAAGCCGGCCATAGGACCAAAATTGCCGTTTCTTCAAGTGATCCAAATGTGGATTGTGTCGGTGCGTGTGTGGGTGTACGTGGGTCACGGATAAAGAATATTGTGGATGAATTAAACGGTGAGAAGATTGATATTATCAGGTGGAGTGATGAACCGGAGGTGTTGTTGCCCAACGCACTGAAACCCGCAGAAGTTTCCGGGATTATTTTGTCAGCCGAGAATCAGGTTGCGACCATTGTGGTACCGGACGATCAACTTTCTCTGGCAATCGGTAAGAGGGGGCAGAATGTCCGTCTTGCATCCCGTTTAACGTCATGGGACATTGATATTATCACGGAATCTGAATTTGAGGAACGGCAGAAAGCGGGTGCCGCGGGACTTACCGAGGTAGCGGAATCGAGTAAGAGGCCTTCTGACAATTCATCTGACAATTCAAATGTGGCAAATGCGGGGTCTGCTGAACATGTGAAAACGGGTGGGGAAGAAGAGAAAGTATAAAATATATGGATATTATTTTCATTATCTTAGGAGTTTAAATGGGAAAAATTCGGATCAGTTTACTTGCAAAAGAACTAGGGGTTAAGAGTAGCCTGTTGATTAATAAGTGTCATGAAAAGGGGCTGACTCACATTACGCACCATGCGAATACGCTGGTTCCTGAGCAGGCGGAAATGATAAGGCAATTGTTCCAGCCAGGTACAAAGGTGACTCCTCCGAAAGAAGAACCCAAATCCAGGGAAGTTCCCGCTCCGCGCGCTGTCGAGCAAAAAAAGGAGGACAAAGCGACATTGCAAGCCGGTGGTGGGGTAAAAGTTATTCAGCCAAGTAAAATTGTAAGAATTCCCAAAGGTACACCCACTCAGCAGCGGATTGTAAAAATGGCCCCTGTAAAGTCATATTGGAAGAAGAAGCAACCACCAGGTGTTGTGGCACCCAGGAGAAAAGAACATGTACCTGTAGAGGAAGTTGTCGAATCAAAAAAACCAACAGTCAAGGAGAAAGAAACAAAGGTTGTCATGGAACCCCCGATAACGGTAAAAGACCTTTCCTCTAAGTTAGGGATTCGGGCAAATGAGATTATTACTAAATTACTCCTTGAACACAATGTGCGCTCAACAATTAATCAGATATTGAGTGAAGAAATTGTCCAGCTGTTAGGCATTGAATACGGGGTAGAGATTGAAATTCGAAAAAAAGAGGCCATGAAAGAATATGATTTCGTGGCCGAGCAGGTATCCACAAGGGCCGAGGATATGGTGTACCGTGCACCGATCGTAACTTTTTTAGGGCACGTTGATCATGGGAAAACCTCGCTCCTGGATAGTATCCGTCAAACGAACGTTGCTGCAGGAGAAGTGGGTGGGATTACGCAGCATATCGGTGCATACACGGTGGAAATGAATGGAAAGCATGTAGTATTTCTTGATACACCGGGTCACGAGGCATTTACAGCAATGCGGGCAAGGGGGGCAAATATTACAGATGTCGTGGTGCTTGTTGTGGCGGCCGATGATGGGGTGATGCCCCAGACGGAAGAGGCATTAAATCATGCCAAAGCAGCCAATGTACCAATCGTTGTAGCTGTGAATAAAATTGATAAACCCGGTGCTAATTCGTTGCGGGTCAAACAACAGCTTGCAAGCCTGGATTTAATCCCTGAGGAATGGGGAGGAAAGACGCAGTTTGTTGAGACTTCAGCTATTACGAAAAAGGGAATCGATACCCTGCTTGAAAGACTTTTGCTGGAGTCTGAAATCCTGGAACTAAAGGCAAACCCTAAAAATCCGGCGCGTGGCGTTGTATTGGAAGCCCACTTAAGTGAAGGACGGGGAGTGGTTGCTAACGTCTTGATACAGGATGGTACTCTGCATGAAGGGGATATTATTCTTTGTGGCAAAACTTTCGGTAGGGCACGTCTTATTACGAACGACCGGGGGGTCGAGGTACAGGAAGCCGGTCCGTCCATGCCCGTATCCGTTTCTGATTTTTCTGAAGTCCCTGAGGCTGGAGATAAATTTTACGTAGTTAGCGATATACAAAAGGCGCGAGAGATTGCTCAGGAAAGACAAAAGAAAGAACGCGAAACCTCTCTTGCAAAGCATCAGCATGTTACGCTGGATAGCCTGTATTCAAAAATTGCCGAAGGAAATGTAAAGGAGATCAAAATAATATTAAAGGCTGATTATAAGGGTTCTGTCGAAGTGCTTAAAAAGGCATTGGAGGAACTTTCAACTCCGGAAATTAAAGTGAAAATATTACACTGCGGTGTTGGTGGTATTACAGAATCGGACGTGCTTCTGGCAGATGCATCGGTTGCCTTTGTGTTGGGTTTTTATGTGACGACCGAGGACAAGGCACGTATACTGGCAGAAGAAAAAGGGGTGGATGTCAGGCTCTACAAAATTATCTATGATGCAACAAACGAAATAAAAGCCGCAATGGAAGGTATGCTAGAACCTGAATCTAAGGAGGTTGTATTGGGTCAGGTCGAAATACGGAAAGTTTATAATATCTCAAAGATTGGTAATGTTGCAGGTTGTTATGTAAAAAACGGTAAAATCACAAGAAATTCTTCCATCCGTTTGATTCGGGATAACATTATTATTTATGATGGGAAATTGGAGTCTTTAAAGGTAGTTAAAGACGATGTCCGAGAGGTCAGGGCAGGATTTGAATGTGGGCTAAAAATAGCTAATTATGATGATATTAAAGTGGGAGACATTGTGGAGGCATACGAGGTACAGAAGATAGCGCGAACCCTAACGGTATAGTAAGTGTATTTCTAGCATTGCCTGGCAATATTGTAAAAAATTTTAACCATTCGTTATTTCCCTCATTGCAATTGAGGTAATCTTGATTACGACTACGATGAGCTATGAACTTAGAGTTCTACAAATCTGATGATGCTGTGGTTGGAGTTCTCAATATTCGATTGGTAATCAGAAGTGCGAGTACATTAAAGGACAAACGTCGCATCATTAAGAGTTTGAAAGATCGGGTTAAAAATAATTTTAACGTCTCTATCTCAGAAATTGGAACTTTGGATCATTGCCAATATTCTAGATTAGGGATTGCAATGGTAGGAAATGACAAAGGGTACGTGAACAGCACATTGTCGAATTTACTGAATATGTTCCGGTTCGCAACTTCTGTAGAACTTGTTGATTATCACCTCGAATTTGTTTAATCCCATTCATGAGAGATGTTCGTCCATACTCCAAATCTCTTTGTAGTAATGTCCATGTTTGTTTACAATAAAAAGGGGGGTTGTTATGCCTTCAAGAAGAATAGAGCGGTTGTCGGAATCGGTTAAACAAGAGGTAAGTAAAATCATACTTTACGAACTCAAAGACCCTCGGATAAGTTTTATCACAGTTACCAAAGTTGAAGTTGCATCTGATTTAAAAAGGGCAAAGGTGTATATCTCTATTTTGGGGGATGTACTTACTCAGAGGAAAACCTTGTGGGCATTGGAGCATGCCAGGGGATTTATTCAATCAAAAGTAGGTGAACACTTGCAGATAAGATATACTCCAATTTTGACGTTTTGTTTGGATGAATCGTTGAAAAAGAGTCAGCATATTTCGAACCTTATTGACGAGGCAGTTAAAGGGAGTGATATTACAATTAAAGGTGAGTTTGAAGAATGAAGAAATTACATTTAGGTTTACCAAAAGGCAGTCTTCAGGAAGCGACCATTGAAATGATGAAAAAGGCGGGTTATACAGTCAACGTTAGCCCACGGTCTTATTATCCTTCGATCGATGACGATGAAATTTCCGTACGATTAATCAGGCCGCAGGATATGTCCAGATATGTGGAAAAGGGGATTATTGATGCTGGTCTGACGGGTGCCGATTGGGTGAAAGAAGCAGGTTCTGATGTAAGAGTGGTTGTGAGCCTTGTGTATGCTAAGCAACAGTTAACAAAGGTAAAGTGGGTTTTGGCTGTGCCTGAAAGTTCGACCATCCGTTCCGTGGACGATCTGCAGAATAAAAAGATTGCGACGGAACTCGTGAACGTGACACGGCAATACCTCGCTGAACGCGGGGTGGTTGCTGATATTGAATTCTCTCACGGTGCTACTGAGGCAAAGGCCCCGGACTTAGTAGATGCGATTGTAGAACTCACCGAAACTGGGAGTAGTCTGAAGGCAAACAAACTTCGTATTATTGAGACCGTTATGGAATCTTCAACTCAGCTTATTGCCAATCATCATGCGTGGAAAGATGAATGGAAACGCACAAAAATAGAGAATCTTGCAATGCTTTTTGAAGGAGCTATTATTGCCCGTGCAAAGGTCGGATTGAAGATGAATGTCCCAAACGGGGCTCTGGATCAGGTGCTTAAAAAATTGCCTGCATTGAGAAAGCCAACAATTTCTACACTGGCTGAAGGTGCCGGTTATGCAATTGAAACCGTGCTGGATGAGACGGTAGCAAGAAGCATTACCCCTGAACTAAAAAGAGCCGGTGCTGAAGGGATCATTGAATATCCATTAAATAAAGTTATTCTTTAAGATATGGGGGTTCCGATATGTTAAGGATATACAAAGCAGTATGAAATGTTATTTATCAAATTTTTTCCTTTTGTTTTTGTAATACTCTTATCTGTTGGTTTTCAGGGATGTAGTAGTATTGCCGCGAAACATGGCAGTCAATTCTTACCCGGCATGGAGAGCAGGCCTTTGCATACACAGGAAAGAGCGTATGCCTATTTTTGCGCCGGATATTTTTCCATGTTGGATAGGGATTGGGAAAATGCTGCTGCTAATTTTGAAAAGGCGATTCAGTTAGACCATTCTTCGGGAAGGATCATTCAACATTTAGCCACGTGCTATTTCCAGTTAGGTAAGAATGAAAAGTCGATCGACTATGTTGAACAATTAGCCAAAATTAGACCCAATGAATTTAGCGTTCATTATACATTGGCTACACTGTATGAAACTGTTGGAAAATATCGGGAGGCTATTGCGGAATATGAATATGCCCGCCAGTGTAAAACAACGAAGCTGGACCATGTATTCCTGGCGGACGCTCTTTACAGACTTGCCAATCTTTATATGCAGGAAGGTATGATGGAAAAGGGGATAGAGTGTTACGAGAGTATGTTTGACATGAAGCTTGTAAGCGAACCGGTAAAAATATATTACGAGATCGGTCAGAAATATTTTGAAAAAAATGATATTAAAAAGGCCCTGGAATATTTTTTGAGGGTAAAAGAGGCTGATCCGAACCTGAGTTTTGCCAGCTTTTATCTTACCCTTTGCTACGATGCGCTTCGTGACTATGATAATGCTATTAAAGAAGCAAAGGTTTTTTTGGAAAAAGAACCTGATAACTGGGTTATGCATTTAGCCTTATCTGAGATATACGAGAAAACAAACGATGGGTCCAAACAAAGCGAAGAAATTAAAAAAATCACGGAAATTCTTAAAAAAAATATAGATGCAGTGAGTAAGAATCCTAAGGAATATTTTTTGTTATCCCAAATTTATAGGAATCAACGTAAAATTGATGAAGCAATCGCAGTCGTTGAGAATATGAAGTTGATTCCTCTTGATAAAGAAACAACACGGGATATCCATTTTTTGTTAGCGAATCTTTATTACGAAGAACAAAGATTTGATAGAGTAGAAGAAGAATTACAGATGACCTTAAAGCTCGATCCTGATTTTCACGAAGCAAATAATTTTCTTGGTTACCTGCTTGTTGAAAACAACAGAAATTTGGACGAAGCTATTCAGCTTATCAACAAGGCGTTAAAAGCACAACCCCGGAATGGTGCATATCTCGATAGTTTGGGCTGGGCTTACTATAAGAAGGCACAGGTGGAAGAAAGAGATGATTATTTAATCATGGCACTTCAAAAGTTACTGGAAGCTATTCAGTTCATGGAAGAGCCTGACATTTATGATCATATTGGGGACGTGCAGTATAGTTTGGGGAATTGGGATGAAGCTGTCAAGTTCTGGGGAAAAGCTCAGGATTTATATAAAAAGACATTTGACAACGATGTGCAAGTAGAGAATATTACAGCGAAATTAGAAAAAATAAAGAGGTTACTATCTATAGAAGAGCGAGGCTCAAAGATTATTAAAAAACGTACAGAGGTTGAACGTAGCGTTCAACCGTGAGTTTTTCTAAAGATAATTTTTAGGAGAAATAAGAGAAATTGGCTGGACATTCACATTGGGCAAGTATAAAGCATAAAAAGGGCGCAGCAGATGCGAAAAAGGGCAAAATCTTCTCAAAGATAGCTCGCATGATTACTGTGGCAGCCAGGAGAGGTGGCGGCGACCCGGATATGAACCCAAAGTTACAGCTTGCCATAAGTAAGGCCAGGGCTGTTAATATGCCTAAAGAAAACATTGAGCGAGCCATTCAGAAAGGCATTGGGGGAGGTGAGGCGTCAGAGTTGTTTGAATGCCTATACGAAGGATACGGACCTCACGGCATAGCCTTGATGGTCGAAATACTGACAGACAATAAAAATAGAACTGCCCCTGAAATACGAAAGATCTTTGAGCGATTTGGCGGAAATTTGGGAGAATCGGGTTGCGTCTCCTGGATGTTTGAAAAAAAAGGGCTTATTATCGTAAATAGCAATAATCTTAATGAAGACGAACTTATGATGCTGGTCTTAGATGCCGGTGCCGATGATTTACAAAAGGTGGGAGATGTTTTTCAGGTCATATGCCCGCAAACAAATTTGGATACTGTGAAGAAGGCTATTGAGAGTAAAAACATCAGGATCGAAAGTGCCGAGGTGAGCTGGATACCGAAAAGCAATATTGATCTTGACGATGCGGCGGGCCGTAAAGTACTAGGGCTTATGGAGGCGCTTGAGGACCACGATGATGTGCAAAACGTCTACTCTAATTTTAATCTTTCACAAGCCCTTCTTACAGAAGCACAAGCGGCAAAATAATTATAGCTGCTTTTCCCCGTGCTGTATGTATTGCAGGTTCTGTTGAGGTTGTTCTATCGGGGCAATGTCTATTTCTTTATGGGTTTTAGGTTGTTTCTTCTCAATTTTTAATAATTCAAGGACTTGTTCACCATCCAGTACTTCATCCTCTTCGAGTTTCTTTGCTAACAGATTTAGTTTATCCCTATTATCGTTGAGCAATTTTTTGGCCCTATCGTAGTTCCCCATGATAAGATTGGTAACTTCTTCATCAATAGCGACGGCAGTTTTTTCACTGTATTCTTTTTCTTGAACAAGATCGTGTCCGAGAAAAATATTTCCCGATTGCCTGCCAAAAGTCTGGGGGCCTAATTTTCTGCTCATACCAAACCGGCATACATAATTTCGAGCCAGTTGTGAGGCTTTTTCTAGGTCATTTTGGGCACCGGTTGATATTTTATGTATTGCCAGTTCTTCTGCAGCTCTTCCACCCAGTAATACACAAAGGGTATCCAGAATTTCTGGTTCGGTGGTTAAGTACTTGTCTTCCAGAGGCAATTGCATGGTATATCCCAGAGCTGCTGTTCCTCTTGGGATTATGGAAACTTTATGCACGGGGTCGGTATTGGGAAGTAGTGCAGCTATCAAGGTGTGGCCTGCCTCATGAATTGCAACAGCCTTCTTTTCCGTATCGCTCATAATTCTGCTCTTTCGTTCCGGACCGGCTAGCACCCTGTCTATGGAGGATTCCAATTCTTTCATGCCGACAGAGTTCTTATTATACCGCGCGGCGAGAAGCGCCGCCTCGTTGATAACATTTGCCAGGTCTGCTCCCGAAAAGCCCGCCGTGCGTTTTGCGATGACTTTTAAATTGACGTCAGAATCTATCTTTACATTTTTGGCATGAACAGACAATACAGCCTCACGGCCAATAAGGTCGGGTCTGTCAACAGTTATTTGACGGTCGAAACGCCCCGGGCGCAACAGAGCGCTGTCCAAGACATCGGGTCGGTTGGTCGCGGCAATAATGATGACCCCTTTCTGTGAATTAAATCCATCCATCTCTGCCAGAAGCTGGTTAAGAGTCTGTTCACGTTCGTCGTGACCGCCACCCAGTCCGGTGCCACGTTGACGTCCAACACTGTCAATCTCATCAATGAAGATAATACACGGGGCCTTTGCCTTTGCCTGCTCAAACATATCCCGTACGCGGGCAGCTCCCATCCCCACAAACATTTCGACAAAGTCGGAACCACTAATGGAGAAAAATGGGACACCCGCTTCACCGGCAACGGCTCTTGCAAGGAGGGTTTTCCCGGTTCCGGGTGGACCGATCAGAAGCACGCCTTTAGGGATTTTCCCGCCCAATTTTTGAAATCGCTCCGGGTAAGAAAGGAAGTCTATAATTTCTTTTAACTCTTCTTTGGCCTCATCACATCCTGCGACATCAACAAAGGTTGTCTTCTGTGAACCATTATCTGAATACAACTTTATTTTTGCCTTGCCGAAGGACATAAAAGGCGAACCCATCCCACCAACCCTTTTAAAGAGGAAGAACCACCCTAACGCCATAATGCCAAAGGGAAATACCCACCACATCAGGATGTTTTTTAAGAAATTATTTTCGGCAGCGCCCTTAAACCTAACCTTCTGTGATTCAAGTTCGTTAACGAGTTCCGCGTCTTGTATCGGTATGGTAACGAATGCAATCTTTTCTTCTTTATCACCCTCGACAGATAATTTTTTATAATGGCCCCGGATAAAGTTAGAGCCTACCGTACAATCGGATATATAGCCATTCTTAAGATAGAGCCTAAACTGGCTGTAAGAAATTTCTTCAGCCTTGGGGGATAAAAATATCTGCGCCACATACATGACAGCGAGAAAGAGCAGGATATATCCAATAGAAAATCTTGACCTCTTGGTTTTGTTTTTGTTTTTTTTATCCATTCAATTTGGTTAAAAAGATTAAAAATGCCTTATATCAAGCATGTAAGGTAATGAAGGTAATATTTTTAACAAAAAATCAAACTGAATTATAGTAGAAAAGACGATCAATGTCAAAATATTTCAAAAGAGATTTAGATTGATAATCGTTAAAAAGATACTATAATAAGGTAACGTCGGGGTGTAGCGCAGCTTGGCTAGCGCGCTTGAATGGGGTTCAAGAGGTCGTGGGTTCAAATCCCGCCACCCCGACCACTATATTCAAGGGTTTCAGGCATTTGATACATTTCTGTTTTCCTCCACTGTGACCAAATTGTGACGAATAATGATGATTTTACGAAATAAATCAACC
>JBKBTA010000063.1:0-14546 GCA_046291035.1 Candidatus Brocadia sp. | reverse complement strand
ATTATTGATTTTTGCCTAGCAAGGGTATTGTAGGAGGTAGATTTTCGCGTAGCGAAAATCGTTTGCAGAATTTAGGTATCACTTTTTGCCTACTGCCAACTGTGTACTGCCTACTGCATCTTTTTGGTTGCGGCGTAGCCGCGCTAGGAAATATCCGGTCGATACGGATTGGATAATCGACCACTTCCGGGGTGTTGCACTAATAACACGAAAAAAAGCATAAAGGTTATAAAACAAAAAGATCTTGCCAATACAAAAATCTACCAAAAGATGGCAATGTTACATAAAATCCTGCAATTGCAGCATAAAAACCCCAAAAAAGTTATTGGCCTCATGTCTGGAACATCGGCAGATGGTATAGACGCTTGTCTTGTGGAAATCTCTGGGAATGGTATACATACAAAAATACATATTCTCGATTTTGAAACCTATCCTTATGACGAAGCTACACGGAACGCCATCCTTGAGACTTGCAATCCTCAAACAGGCACAGTTGATAAGATTTGCCAGCTCAATTTTTACCTTGGCATACTCTTTGCGGAGGCTGCAAAATCCATTGCAAACAAGGCACGTATACCTATTACAGATATTGACCTTATTGGCTCACATGGGCAGACGATCTATCACATGCCTGACTCAACAGTGAAGCAACCTTTAACTGAATACGAAAATGGGATTGGGGGTCATGGGTCAGGGGTCAGGGATCAGCCATGGAAAGCCGGTTCCGTGCTTCGCTCTACCCTTCAAATTGGCGAACCTTCCGTAATTGCTCAGGCAACGGGTGTTACTACCGTTGCCGACTTTCGTCCGAGGGATATAGCGGCGGGAGGGCAGCGTGCACCCCTCGTTCCGTACGCTGATTTCATTCTCTTTAGAGATAAGGAAAAGGGACGTGCCTTGCAAAATATAGGGGGAATTGCCAACGTTACCTTTCTGCCTCGTGACTGCGGCATTCGTGACGTTATCGCCTTCGATACAGGTCCCGGCAACATGGTAATTGATCGCATCACGGAGCTTATCACAAACGATACATCTCATTTCGATGAAGGCGGCAGACTTGCAGCGACAGGAAAGGTGAATGACAGGCTTTTGGCTACCCTTCTTGCACATCCGTATCTGGTAAAGCCGCCTCCGAAGACTACCGGAAGGGAAGTGTTTGGGAGACCGTTTGCGGATAACCTTTACAGCGATGCCGTACATTCGGGCATTGGAGGTTTGGATATCCTGGCCACGGTGACCGCCTTTACAGCGCGCACTATTGCAGATAGTTATAAGCGGTGGATTTTAACCAGGTATCACCTGTCTGAAATAATCCTCTCAGGTGGTGGGAGCTATAATGATACCCTTGTGAAATTTCTGATTCAATATGCTCCCCCCTCCGTTAAAATCCATTCCATTAACAAGTTTGGTATCGCATCCAATGCTAAGGAAGCCCTTGCCTTTGCCATCCTGGCCAATGAAGCAATTGCTGGAAACCCTAACAATATTCCCGGCGCCACAGGGGCAAGGGAAGCGGTGATTATGGGAAAGATTATATTATAAGTATTTCCTTGCCAAATATTTCCTCTCCTTTTATACTTAGAAACAAAAGATAAATTAGCAGGGTTATGATAAGCAGCATTGTATAAAAATTTCCTAGCACATGCTTAATAAATAGGGGAAAAAGGTAATTTGATTGTAAAGGGAATTTTCACCGCTCAATGTGACATTTTCACTGTCATTTGTGAGCCGAAGGAGCATGGATGTCTCATTTTATTTGAGCGGTTTTTATGGTGGCATGAACAAACCTTGCTTGGTCGTGTTTAACTTAAGAGTACATAATTTACAATGGCACAAATTATCCCCCTCTTGGGAGGGGTGGGTCAATTGGTCGTTAAATCTCATTAAATATCTCACGAATTACCGGCTTACCCACCCTTAAATTCCCTTCCCATGAGGGGACTTTTCAACTTGTTTTTTTGTGGATAATTATGACAATACCATTTTTAGTTAAAAGGAACTGCGCATGAAATTAAAATTTACGTCTAAATATTTACCGATTGCATTTCTTTCTTTATTTTCTATCTTCTGCCTTTTCATATCCTATAATAAAACCTTTGGTCTGGAACCGCGATTTGAAAAGCGGGCAACAAAGGAAGATACAGGTTACAAATTCCGATTACCGGGGATTGTAAGTTCCTATGTCAATCGATTATATGTAGACCCTGAACGCATCAAAACCGTCGAAATGCTCAAAGAGGCACTTTCATGGGAAGAAAGGATTATACCGGAAGTTTTGGTCGACTTTCCTGAAAGTACCAGCACAGGAAAGGTTACTGTTGATGATGTTTTAAAAACGTACGACCTTTCTAAAATTCACCGTCCCAAAGATATGGTCGAGATCCTCCAGGATGCCCTTACCTTTATCAACACGAACCGTCAACCCACAGAAATCCTTACCGCTAGTGACATCGAATACACCGCAATTAACGGCATGCTTACACAACTGGACCCTCATTCTATTATTCTACCACCCAAGGAGTTTAATGAATTTAAGATCGGTACCACAGGCAAGTTTGGCGGGCTTGGCATGGTAGTCGGCTTACGAGACGGTATGCTTACAGTTATATCACCGATTGAGGGTACCCCTGCTGCAAGGGCTGGCATGAAGGCTGGAGACAAGATTATTGAAATTGACGGAGAGTCCACCGTCAACATGAACCTTACGGAATCCGTCGGGAAATTACGCGGGGACCCAGGGACTACAGTTACGCTCTCAGTTTTAACTGAAAATGCAGCCCAACCCAAGCTGGTCACTCTCAAACGGGAAATTATTGTTATCCCAACGGTAGAATCTGCACCTCTGGAAGATAATTTGGGCTATATAAAGATAAGAAACTTTCAGGACGATACCTCTCAATGCCTGAGCGAACACTTGAAACGTTTGAAAACATCCAATAATAAATTAAAGGGATTAATTATTGACATGAGAAACAACTCCGGGGGATTACTGGACCAGGCTATAGAAGTTGCGGATAAATTTCTCGAGAGTGGTACAATCGTCATTACGGTTGGTCCAAGTGGCCATCCGAGGGAGATACAGGATGCTAAAAAAACTGATGCCGATGAAGCCCTTTACCCTATTGTAGTGCTTGTCGATGCCGGAAGCGCCTCGGGTGCAGAAATTGTTGCCGGGGCACTGAAAGAAAACGACCGTGCAATAATTGTTGGCGACAGAAGCTTTGGCAAGGGTTCTGTACAGCAGCTCATTGAACTTATGGATGGTTCGGCATTAAAATTAACCATTGCTAAATATCTCACCCCTTTGTCTACTGATATTCAGTCGGTGGGTATTACTCCCGATATCAAACTTGTTCCTGTAACCGTTGCAAAAGATAATATCAATCTCTTTCGTGGTATTGTTGCCCTTCGCGAAGAAGATCTCAAACAGCATCTTGATGAACATCGCAAAGACGAAACTCCTTTTGCCGTACTCAAGTATTATTTAGAAACCAAGGAAAAGGATAAAACCGAAGAGGCAGAAGAAGAGACTGGAGACCCATACAAACTACCGGATTTTAATACGGACTTTCATGTCATTTTTGCCAAAAAATTACTCACGAATGCAACAGCGTGGCAGCGGGAAACATTTTTACGGAATTCTTCATCTATTATAGAAGAAACAGCCCGAACTGAGGAAAAGAAAATTGCCCAGGCACTTCAAAAATTTGATATTGATTGGTCTACCGGTACAAGCACGGGAACGGCAAAAACGAATGTCTCTTTTTCCACAAATCCTGCAAACGGACGGGTAAAGGCCGGTGATAAGATTACTCTTACCATAAGTGTGGCAAATGTTGGAGAAACGCCATTGTATCAGTTGCGGGGTATATCAGCGAGTAAAAATGGACTCTTCGATAAGCTCGAGTTTATCCTCGGCAAAATCAATCCGGGAAGTACAAAATCATATTCCACAACGATAGAAATTCCCAAAAATTCTCTCGATAGAGAAGACGAAGTAGTTATCAAGTTTGAAGAATTGGACAACCAGAACCCTAAAGACCTTAAATTTAACATTACTACAGAGGCCCTCCCGCGGCCGCGGGTTTGGTTTTTGCTTATTCATATCAAATTCTGGATCCCGCAAAGGACTCCTCAAAGAACAATGGGGATGGATTAATACAGACTGGAGAGGATATTGACCTGCTTGTCCTTGTGAAAAACATTGGAGAAGGGACTGCTGAAAAGAATGTCGTTGCCTTGAAGGATTTGAGCGATAAAGATGTTTTTATAAAAAATGGCAGGGCAGAAATAGGGACGTTAAGTCCTGGAGAAACAAAAGAGGTGAAACTATCTTTCATTGTAAAAGAAACAATGCATTCGGATAAGTTCAGTGTGGATGTGGTTATCTCCGAGATGATTTTCGGGACGTTTATAACCAATAAACTCACCTTCCCCATCGTGACAGGCAAGCCTAAAATGACACCGACTTCAGGTTTTGTAAAGGTAGGGAGAAGTCGTACTCCACTTTACGGAGGGATGTCTTTTGATTCGCCGGTGTTATCAATGATGAAGGATGGAACTTGTCTGGCATATAATGCAAAAAATCCGGAATGGTTCCGCATAACGCTTCCAGGCGACCGATACGGATGGGTATCAGCGAAAGAAGTTGTCGAATTAAATGGTGCAGTGGCTGAACCGGGTACTTTTGAACCTTTTCTGCAACGAGTACCGCCAGTGATTACCTTGGGCAAATCCTTATCGACTGTATTGTTTGGAAATGATCAGTTACCGCTGTCTGCCATCATAGAAGATGATATCTATGTGAAACATGCCTACGTGCTGATTAACAACGATAAGGTCTTTTTCAAGTCCAATAAATTTCATACGCCTAAAGAACAAGCGCGACTGGAAATCAATACAAACCTCCCTCTAAAGGAAGGGCCTAATGTAGTAACGATCGTCGCACGTGATGATCATGACCTTGTTACCGTCAAGTCATTTGTTGCGACAAGAGGTATTACCGTTGCAAAGGGCTATAAACGTAAATTCTCTATAATCCCGGTATTATACAAACGGGGAGGGGACGAGCAACTGCTAGATCCCTCCCTGTTTTCTTACTGTTGGGCAATTTTTGGCTGGACAAAGTAGAGACGGCCCTACGGGTCGTCTCTACCAGTTTATACCAAATTAGTGTCTTAAAAGGAAAGGCCCCGTTAAGGGCGTACTGATTGTACAATGAATCTATTTTAATTTCTGGTAATATTCGCTCAATACCTTTGCAACCTCAGGTCTTGTAAAGGTGGGAGGTGGTGCTTCTCCTGCGCTTAGCATCCTGCGGACTTCTGTGCCACTCAAAATGACGTGATTGGTTGAATCATGAGGGCATGTCTTGTAAGACGCCATACTGCTGCAGGCCTTACAGTAGAACGTATGATCAAAAAATAGCGGTGTAATTCCTATCTCCTGTGGTTCAAATTCATCAAAGATGTAATGGGCGTCAAATGTTCCGTAATAGTTACCAACACCCGCATGATCACGCCCCACAATGAAGTGTGTGCAACCATAATTTTTCCTTACGATAGCATGGAAGATGGCCTCTCTAGGTCCTGCATACCGCATAGCAGCGGGAAAAACGGACAACATTGCCCTGTCCTTTGGATAATATTTCTCTAAAAGGATTTCGTAACTTTTAATCCTCACATCAGCTGGTATGTCGTCACTTTTTGTTTCCCCTACCAAGGGATGCAACAGAATGGCATCCACGATCTCCAGGGCGCATTTCTGAATATATTCATGGGCACGGTGTACAGGATTACGGGTTTGGAATCCAACCACGCGTCTCCAACCCTTTTTCACAAACAATTCCCTCGTCTCTGCCGGATCCAGCCGATACGATAAAAAATCGGCAGGCTTTGCTCGATTTACTACACTGACCTTGCCACCCAGAAGATATTCTCCCATTTTATAAACATAATCCACACCAGGATGTTTTCTATCATCTACACCATAGACTTTTAGGGATTCTTTCGGTTTATCATGGTGAAATATCTCCTCCAGATGTAAAATGGCGATCACCTCGTTAGCCTGATCCGTAAGGGCGACATCTTTGCCTGGCTTGAGTCCTTCGACCTCTTCATTTGTGGCTGCGAGAACAATCGGGATTGACCATGGTAATCCATTGGCTAACCGCATCTCGTCCACCACACTATCATAATCCTCTTTGCACATGAATCCTTCCAGAGGACTCATTGCACCGACTGCAATCATATCGAGATCTGACATTTCTCTGGGATTCAGCTGGATTTTTTTCATATCATAATGAGTAGCCTTATCCAGCAATATCTCCCGTTCTTCCATGGAAACAATTCTATTAACAAGCTTACCCCCATGTGGGGCTATGTTTTTAACCATTTTTCATTAATCTCCTTTCAAACATCTTGCCTGAATAATAAATTCCTCCTGATGCCCCTCGGCATCCCATATCGTCCAAACTGTCTTGTCACGCTTCAGTCGTGCTTTTAGAGAAGAGCCATCGCTGCACACCTGGAAAGGCAGCCTCAACTCAATTGCCTGCACCGGACATT
Source organism: Candidatus Brocadia sp. (assembly GCA_046291035.1). Classification (GTDB taxonomy): domain Bacteria; phylum Planctomycetota; class Brocadiia; order Brocadiales; family Brocadiaceae; genus Brocadia. Next base: position 7,980 of record JBKBTA010000063.1, on the reverse strand, counting down.
CCTTCACACAGCATGCACAGGTCCAACAAGCAGACTGGTCACGAATCGTTGCCTTCATATTTTCCTTACGATAGCATAAGTCCCCAGGACAGATACGTTCGCATCGTGCCTCGGGCAATCCTTTGCATCCGTTACAAATATTTTCATCGATGAAGATACCCATCAGCACAAAGGCCTTTCTACCATTTTTATTTCATCTGTGGTTGGATTATAAATAGAATTAACAAAGGTAAGCCATCGGTTATCATCTTTTTCAGGATAATCCAATCGGGTCTGATAGCATGCCCATCGCGTCTCTTTGCGGTAGATCAGATGTTCTACCAATACCCTTGCCACATCAATTCTATCGATGCATTCTAATGCCTCAACTAAATTATAGTTATCCACCGCTGCTGCGTCTTTCATGCGGTCCTTCAGACATTTTAACAATCCTCTTGCTTCCAGCAGCCTTTCCTCATGAAGTGCGTAATTCATGGAGATGCCGCCGGCATATTCATCCATGATCTTTTGAAGCCGTTCCCGTACCTCCAGTGGTGATATGCCGTTTTTTTTCGTTAATGGGCTCAAGACCCGGGTTTTTTCTTCTCGAATTACCTCGCTGTCTATAACTTTCAATGTCACATCTTTTATATCTTTCATGGCTGTCGTTGCTGCAATACGCCCCTCAACCCAGCTTCCACTCACGTATTTTTTCGGTGCGCCTCCCGCTACCTCTCCGGCAGCGTAAAGACCAGGAATGGTAGTCTTTCTTTCTTTATCAATCCAATACCCTGCCTGGCAGTGACCACCCACGATAAAAGGTTCGGTTCCCTGAATTTCTACGGGCTTATGGCGCGGATTCATGCCCTTACTTGCCCACAAAAGGATAATCTGAGGGTTCATATTCAAAAAATCTTCTTTTAATCTTCTTTCGTCCGCCTCGTTCAAAGTAGTTGTATCCAGATAGCATGGTCCTCGACCTGCCTTCTTTTCCTCTAATGTTGCTAAAAGTCTGTGTTGTGTCAGACACTTGTTACCACCCAAATGTTTGTAATAGCGTTCCAGGTAGTCTTCTCCGCGTGCATTAATCTGTTTCGATCGTGCGCCTACGGCAATGGTACCAGTTGGAGCATTTACATCCTTTACCCGCAAAGCAATGAACCGATTCTCAAAACTCGTCATCTCCGCTCCGATACGTATCCCCATGGCATATCCTGTTCCCACATTCCAGGGGCAATACCATATCAGATGCCGTGCCTCCCCCGTATTATGGGGTTTATATATACCAGAAGCCCCGCCAGTCGCTACGATAACGGCCTTTGCCCTGATTACATAAAATGTGCTGTTTCTAACTCCATATCCAAACGCCCCGCAGACACGGGTACCATCGTAAATAAAATTGGTTGCTACCACGCGATTTAACACCAGGGCGGGGGTTTTTTGTACGGCCTCTGCAAGGATGGGTTTCAACCGCTCGCCAAAAATACGGATACTGCGTTTCCCTCGCATCTTGTAAGTGCCGTCCTCATTTTTTTCAATGGGAAGTCCCATCTCTTCCACGTCTTTGACCGCCTCATTGAGTCCTTGTACAATGCTATAAACTAAATCTTTTCTTATAATACCCTCAAACTGCCGCTCTACAAACGCAACGTACGATTCAGGGGTCTGTCCGGTATGTAAATAGGCATTGATGGCATTCAAGCCCATGGCCAGACAACCACTGCGCTCGATATGCGCCTTTTCCATCACGACTACCCTGCAGGTGGGGGATTTTTTGTAAATCTCCACAGCCGCAAAGCATCCTGCCGCCCCACCCCCAATAATTAATATGTCAGTATCTATGTGCAAAGTCCTCATACAGATAAAATCAAGAATTTATAAAAAAAGTTATACTACTCATATTTTATGCTTATGTCAATTTTAAAACAAATGAGAGAAAACCAACAAAGAAAACTAACGGAAATTTAAAGGGGGGGGAAGGGATTAGCAATATACTCTGTTAAAACTTCTTTTTGTTAATTTTTAGGAGCCATTCCATTTGTTTGAGTAAGCAGTTGGCAGTTAGTAGTGGATTGCGTACTGTATGCTGCGTCAGGATTACATATCCCGGTTTGAGATAAAAAGGACGTCTCTGTGTCCTACAGAATCTTTCCCCAGCACAAAGAGAGGTATTTCAAGAAATTTCGATACCTTTTTAAAATCCTTTTCCTGTATAAAAAGAAATACACGCTCACCTGAATTAAGAAATTGTTTCAAGTCGTCCAATCCATTTATCACCTCAATGTAATTCCTGTTGGTATAAAATAGATAAGGGTCTCTAAAGAAATTGTACATGGCTAATTTATCTCCGGGTCTCATTACTGAATTGGCTAAGTCACAAATTTCTTTTGCTGATTTATACTTGTTCAGGATAGGAATGGCCTGTAAGGTGCTCACGTTAAAAACGACAAAAATAACAAAAATGAGGGTAAAGAGGAAAGGGATTATCCTGGCGTGTTTCACAAATCGTAGCATGATAAGGCCGCCAATCAAGAGAATTATTACAAACGAAATTGTTGCGGTCATATACTGTGGGAAGAGTTTGTACACCGCAACCGGCAAAAGAGTTCCGGATCCCAGCGATATAATGCACAGGGTGTAGCATGGATAATAACCTATTTTTTTAAAAGGCTTTTCGCGGAACTGCTCAACGAATTCATTCAAAAACCAGGCAGTAAGCAGGGCTGCGCTGGGGTAGAGGGGAAGTACATAGATATCTCTTTTTCCGGATACAACGGAAAAGAAAACAAAAACAACAGCAAACCAAACAAGAGGTAACAAGATGCTTTGTATCTTTTCCCGCCCTTTTTGAAAAAATAAATATATTGCTATACTTGGAATAAAGAAACTCCAGGGTAAAAAATTAATCGGAAAATTTATAAAGTAATAATAAAATGGCCGTTTGTGGGCAAAAGAACTGGCAAATCTCCCGACGTTCTGTTTGAAAAGGATTTGGTAGGTATATTCTTTGCCACCGTAAATACTTGCCAGATAGACCCAGGTGAATACAATAAAGACAAATATCAACCCTCCTATCCAGGGGTACGTTTCTTTTAATATTCCGATATTTCTTTTCAGGAGGAGATACGTTAATACGATGCAAAAAGGAAGGATAAAACCTACAGGTCCTTTCGTAAGGACTCCCAGGGCCATGAAAATATAAAAAAATGTGTAATACCATCCAGCGTGTTTTTTCCCGCCTTCGCAAGGGGTGATAGTTAGGTTGTGGCCATGCCGTGCTCCATATCCTTTATAGAAGCATACTATCGCCATGGTCACAAAAAACGTAAGGAGGACATCAAAGGCCACGCGATGAGCCATCCAGAGGAACTTTGAACTGGTGGCAAGGATGAGCGCAGATAATAAACCTATTCGTGTGTTCCGATATAAACTTTTGCCAAGATAAAATATTGCCAGACAGCAGCCGACACCTGCAAAGGCTGAAGGCAGGCGGGAAGACAATGCCGTAATCTTTCCGAAAGGAAGCGAAAATACATTGATGAGCCAAAATAAGAGCGGGGGTTTGTCAGGATAAGGTGCACTATTTAAGTGTGGGACGATAAAGTCACCGCGTTCCCTCATTTCTTTGGAAACTTGTGCATAACGAGGCTCGTCAGGTGCCCATAAATCCCTTTTCCCTATATTGAACAGGAAAAGGAATGCCGTAAACAGTATGATACAGGTCGCTATCATGCGGGTGTTATTAACGGGGATTGTTGAATTCATTTTTTAAAAGCAATCACAGATTTCAGATTATACGGATAAATAAGTGCTTGCATTCAAGGGATTTTAAGCGACTATGACACTGTTGATGCATTATACAAAAAATGTAGTTAAAATCAAAATTAACCTTTGATAATTTTTGAATGAGTTTATATGAAACGAAAAAGACAGTGCTCGTGAAAGGTTTTAAGCTGATCTACAATAAACCAGATGTGCCGTGGGTTCACCCACCTATTGGAAACACTAAAGAATCATGTTTCCCTTCCGACTTCTAATCGTGCATGTATCGTTCGTAACTGCCTCAGCTTCCCGCCAAACCCCACCAACAACAACACACACGCCCAAAAGGTATTGCCCATTGCCTCAATATAATCAAACCTTGGTATAGGCAGCATGAAACTGAGCAGCAACAAACAGACTGCGAGCCAGGTTAGCGTTATGTTTCTCTCCCGGGATGGATTTGGCGCAGCCAGCAGGATATTAAAAACAACCATAAATGGATACAGGAGCCAGACATAGAAATAGGTGAATGAGAGTGGCGTAATGATGAGGATTAATAGTAGCAGCATGGCGTACTCGATGGAATCCGTATGAAACGTTCGGTGTGCATATCGAGGCATTGAGGTAATGTAAAAAAGGCAAAGACCAAGACCAGCAATGACGATAATCACATTAACGGATTTAAATTCGAGGTCTGTGAAATTCACACAAACTGACTCTTTTTTTAACTGAAAGGCGTCTACGGGTCGTAATAGGCGGTTTGCGACAGCGATGAGTGATTGATTTTTATAACTGTATCCACGGTCAGGGCGTTGGGCAATCGAGTCGGCCTCGTAACGGAGCACCATACCGTCGATCCATGTTTTAATGTCCAGCAGGTTACGGTGAAATCCGCGGAAAGGGGCTGGCAAGAGTACGAGGAAAAAGAGCAAAAACGCAAGTGTAGATAGTGTTGCTTTCCAATGCCGTCGATACACGAGATATACGATGGAGAGGATTGGAAACGCCTTAATTGCCACCGCCAATGCGATCAACGCACCGGCACACCATTCCTTTTTTAGTTGAAGACAGGTGAATGCGCCAAGCATACACACCAGCAGCAGTAAATTGGGCTGCCCCAACAGGTAAATGTTCCAGACGTAAGGCGTACAACAGAGAGTCGGCGCTAAATACAAAAACGGATGTTGTCGTAATATCTTTCCTGTGGTGAGATATACCCCCAGGAAAACGCTCCCAACCCATGAGGCTGAATTCGCAAGCACAAGAATCACAATAAATGGTAATAGTCCATGCGCACTCAAAGCAGCCAAAAAGACCGCCGCGGTGGGTGGGTACATGAACTGGAATGTTTCATCATTACTCTTTCTGTAGATATCGCCATTGTGTAATGCGATCTGTCCGGTCCGATACAATTTACCGTAGTCCTTGGTGTGATCATGGGTGTGACTGCGAAAATAGTTGCAGATGGGAACCATAGAAAATCCCACAATGACAACCGCAAACAGAATGATCAGGAGTTTATAAGTGAAATTGCATGAATCGCCTTTTGCTTTCATCAAATGAATTATACCATATAGTATTACCCTGTAAATTATTTTCCCAACTATGCGAGAAGGGTCTGAATCCTGATTCGCTGATTTTCCCCTAGTATCTAGTATCAAAAGTTAACTGTGGCCAAGGGTGAAGCAGAAGCAATCCAGACTGTCTTCGGGGCTATTCATGAAGGCAGGACGACAAATGACTTAATTGCTATAAAATATCTTGAATCCATCGGGAAGATTACTGATGGCAAAGCAACAAAGGTATTCTTGCCATATGAGGCCACGGGCATTCTTGGAAGCATTGCAGGAATTAGCAAGCTTTTGAAGGAAAAGCTTTCTTCACAAAAAGAAGAACAAAAATAAGCTGCAGAGGATTCTAGATTCATTTTCTTTTATAAAAGACTTAAATATCGGGTTGTTCGAATATATGCACCTTATCATGGTACTTCATTTGTTTTTCCCTTAAGGCGGAATAGCTTCATTTTTTCATGACCGACTTTACGTTCGAGAATCAATTCGCCAGGGATAGGCTCCTTGCCATCAAGAAGTGACGCAAGATTCCTCTCACTGATTACCAAACAAGACCCAGCCTTGACTTCGCGTAAAATGGCGACTGTTGATGGATCGTTGCGATCGAGTTTGTGTATTCCTTCGTGTCTCCGTCCAACCCACGCCAGCACCTCATCGATGCCGGTTACACAATATATTCGCGAATTTGGCTCAATAGCCTCCAGCACTTCTTTTGCAAAAAATATTTGCGAGTTTTTATAAGGCTGTACTATTGGCTGGATGGCAACAAAGTAGATTGGCATTGCAACTACCGGAATCGAGATGAGTACCCATGCGGCTCGCCGCACTATACGACTTGTTACACTGTGGCGAACAATTGAGGCGGTGATTCCAAGTGAAAGAAAAGGATAGAGAGGCAACATGTAGTGCGGTCGTTTTTTGGGAATGCACGAAATAACGATGAAAATCGCCCCGGCAATTGCAAGCGGGGCTGAATAGCCACGGCGCCGCAGATCAACAATTGCATGAGGTAGAAAAAATGAAAGTGGTATGGTAAGTAAAATTCCATGCCACACATAATAGAAGACAGGTTTTCCAGTCCTGCCTCCCTCGGTCACGTCTAAATCAGGCTGGAAGATTACTCCGCGGAGATACTCACCGCCGTCACGAAGGTAAGCCGGGATAGCCCAGATAGCTATAGTGGTTAGGAGTCCAAGTCCAAAACAAAGCCAACCCAAATGTGGCCTTTTAAGGTCTTGACGTCGGAACGGGGCAAAAATCGCAAAAAAGGTAGGAACAACAAGTCCGTAAGGTCCTTTCGTTACCACCCCAAGACCAGTTAATAGTCCCGCCAAAACAAAACAAAATATGCGTGGTATACGCCTTTCTTCTCTCATGCCCAGGCCGAGACAGAGACATGAAAATAACATTGATGCGCATAAGATCATGTCAGGCCTTGCCTCGCGTGCCATAATACCATAACCAGGTATACCAAGTAACGCAATCGCCCCTACCAGTGCCGAACGCCGATCGAGAAGCAAGAGGCCTAACCCGTAGGTCGCTAAGATTCCCAACATGCCGGCCACCGCAGAAGGTATACGTGCAATGGCCATACTCGGTTTGCCAACCATACGCGTAAGGAAGGCAGCAACTGCGTGCATTACCGGCGGCTTGTCATAGTATATTTTGCCTAATAATCTCGGCATCAGGTAATCACCACTCTCTGCCATTTCGCGAATAATCTCTGCATGGCGGATCTCACGACTCGCAAGATGTCTGGTCTGACCCAGGGCTGGAAATATAATCATAGCGGAAAGTGCAGTCAAAACTAATAGGTCAAAAAATCGTGTTCGCCATTCTTTAGAACATCTGATCACCTAAGAATCTCCTTTTTCGTTAAGGCCTGCAGGTGGAACACCGTGGTTGATTATGAAAAACCCTGCAAAAAATTTTATCTTCTCAATCCAATCGCAGGATTTTGCCCTTTTTTAGATACCATGCAGTGAAAAATGCACAGGTGACAAGTAGGGACAAAATTGACAGAGACTGCAATGTGTTTTTACTGGCCTCATAGCCGTAGTCCAAGTATGTGTCCTTCATGATCAAAAACGTGAAACCCGTTATCCATACAAAGGGTGTGGCGTATTCTTTGACAATCAATCGTTTCCAGTTGAATTCCATACCTTTGATAGTATTCCCTATCCCTGAAAAGTTTGGAATGATACGGTTGACCCGTTCACAGTAGTCTTTAAACTCCTGGCCAAACTTTTTTTCCAGGTAATTCTCTTCAGCGCGTATAATTGACAAATAGGCAAATACGAAGAACGGGATTCCAAACAAAACAAATGGCAGTGAGTTTGCCGCAATTCCAACCCCTATGAGAATCAAAAGATTTCCTAAATAGAGGGGGTTTCTGCAATGTGCAAAAATCCCATTTTGAACGAGTTTTTCCGCATACACCTGCTTTTTTTTGCCACCGCGTTTGATATAGGCAAGTCCAATGGTAAGCGCCCGCAATATCTGTCCACTCAGTGCCACAATACTGCCAATGACAATTTCCCATATCTCCGCAAGGTTACTGTCAAACAGCGGCCATGTCCCCTCAAAGAAAAGCAATGCAAAGACTAATGGGAAAAGGGCATTCCGGTATCGAAAAAGGAAGTTGCCTACTTTGACCATCATTTTACAG
>JBKBTA010000062.1:0-14678 GCA_046291035.1 Candidatus Brocadia sp. | reverse complement strand
ATCGATCTCAATAGCTTTGTTAAACGTTCGCTCAACTCGCGCATACACCTTACATCCATTGGTTACGTCGGGATCGTCTCCAGCGTTCTTTTGAACAGCGCACTCTGATGTATTGTCAGATAATTGCTTATCGAGTATTTTAAGCTCAAGTTTAATACCTGCCGGGGTATCAATTTCTACCACGTCAGGAATGTTTCCTTGAAATAAACCGATTGCAGCCGCCTTGGCCGCAGCAGTGGCGCAACTTCCCGTTGTGTAGCCAGACCGTAAAGGCATAAATAACCTTAAAAAGTTTTAATCAACATTCTTTTGCTAACTTTATAATAGCATTAACAATAGAAACAGCTACGGCACTGCCACCCTTCCTGTTTGTATTGGTGATATAAGGAATAGAAATCTCTTTCAATGCATATTTTGCCTCAACTGCCCCCACAAAACCCACAGGAATACCCACTACCAGGGCAGGTTGTGCCAATCCTTTTTTTATCAGGTCTATAAGTTCATACAAGGCAGTGGGGGCATTGCCAATAACTACAACCCCCTCTTTCATATCGTTTGTTGACTGTTGCATGGCTACGGTGGCGCGGGTCTTACCCAAACGATTTGCCTCTTCAATAACGGATTTGTCCGAAATCTTACAAATGATCTTACCCCCAAATTTTTCAACAGGGCCCTTGCTGATCCCCGACTTCACCATATTTACATCGGTAACAATGTTTTTACCACTTCTTAATGAACGAATGCCTGCTTCAACGGCCACGGGGTGGAAAATTAAATTATAGGCGTATTCTGTATCACCCGTAGCATGGATAGCGCGTTGAATAATTGACCTATGCAATTCTGGTACTGACTCCAGATCGACCAGTTTGTCAATAATTTCAAAACTCTCATCAACAATAGCCTGTGGTTGTTCGATACGCTGCCTGTTTCCATACTGTTTTTCTATCAACACCTCATGAATACGATCAGCCGCAATAAGGGCAATCCGCTCGTCAGCACCAATATTGTTAGAATAGATAAACTCGACCTGAGGATATTTCTTTTTCTCAATTTCCAGCATTTCCGGGATGTCTTTATAGACGTGATTCCCTTTAAACAACAATAGGGGCACTACTACAATACGATTTGCTCCACTTTTTACGATTTTTTTTACAACCTCAGGAAATCCAGGTTCTGCTAATTGCAGAAAAGCAGCTTCCACGATATCCCATCGGTTCATCGCACGGAGCATTTCTGCCACTTTAAATAATCCATCATTGCCGCTGCTCAATTTACTGCCATGCGAAATTAATATTATACCTGTTTTCATTCTTCTTCCTTTTTAATAGGACGCGATTGAATCGAAACATTTAGCATGATTGCTCATCACTGCACAAGTTCAAACCTTAGAGTGCCATTCAAACTACCTGGTTCAGTCTGTAAGATTGAACCAGCCTAATTTTAAAAATGAAATAATTATGCGGCCACATGTTTCTGAATTCGATCAACATGAGAAACAATAAGACTGGTGATTTCCTCAAAACTATTGCAGGTTACAAGGCGTGGACGAAGTTCCGTTGCATTATGCATGCCCATAATATATTTTGTCGCATGTTTCCGGAAAAGGATAATACCAGTATCAGGTCCATAGTATTCCATCATAAGCGCTAAATGCCGTCGGATGAGTTCAATCTTATCGGAATGTGCAACCTGATCCCTGTCCTTATACTGAAAGATCCAGGGATGACCTATTGCGGCCCTTCCAATCATTACCCCATCGCATCCGGTATTTTTTTTGATTCGCTCAATATCAGTCACACACCTCACATCTCCATTTCCAATTACTGGAATCCTTACGGTTTGTTTGACTTCAGCAATCGCGTCCCAATCGGCCTTGCCGTAAAAGAATTGGGACCTTGTTCGGCCATGTACTGCGATGAGGGAGGCACCATTATCTTCAAGAATGCGAGCGACCTCCAGGTAATTGCGCGATTTGTCATCCCATCCCAGCCGAATTTTACCCGTTACAGGGACATGGAGGGTTTTTGAGAGTTTATGAAAGATGCGACCAATCTTAGCAGGATTTTTCAGGAGCCCTGCACCAGCCCCCTTGCCGGCTATATCCGATGCAGGACAACCCATATTAACATCGATAATGTCAGGTCCCAGTGTCTCTAGTATTTGACAGGCCTTGACGATCTTGTCTTCATCATTACCAAGGATCTGGAAGATAACGGGTCTCTCTGTTGGACTGAAATTAAGGAGTTGAAATGTCTTTTTGTTTTTCCACAGTATCCCATCCATGGTAATTACTTCTGTATAGCTCATTGCCATACCAAATTCCCGGCAGATAAGCCGAAACGGAACATCTGAAAAACCGGCCATAGGAGAGAGAATCAAGTCCCCATATACGGGGATATTTCGTACGTAAAAGTTAGGAATCATTCGCATACCTTACTTTCGCTATAAGAATATTAATTTCATACTTTATTTTTTAAATCGTTATTATAACATAGAGATAACAAATATCATGTGTTTTTTGCTTAAATATTACATTTATCTTTAACCATTCACTGTAACAAGGAGAAGCTCCCCTTTGTGTTTTAAAAAATATTTTTTTACTCTATTACTTGTATTACTACCATCCCTCGCCTTCCCGGAAACCTTGTATGATTTATCCTCGAATTTAAAACTTTCCGTAGAAAGCCATTTACGCATATCGGGGAATACCTTAGGTAATAATCTCGATTTGGATAATGACAAGAGTGACGGCATCACCTACATGGGATATACTTATGATCTGAAATTTAATCTAGAATATAAAGATGCTCTAACGTCTTTTGTAAAATTGGAAAGTAACGGGCCCTTTGACTTTGATGCCCCGATTATGTCTGATAAGAAGATCAATACTTTTTTTGGAGAGGTCGACAACTATAGTATTCCAGAAGTGATTCCAAGGGTTGAAGAATACTGGGTCGATTCATTAATTTTTAATCTGCCGGTAAAATTTAAGCTAGGCCAATACCCCTATCGGGTGGGGAATGGGTATGCACTAGGTGGATACTATGAGAATTATAGCCTCAGTGTTTACAGTGCCGATGAAGATTCCAAGTGGACAGTCTATTATGCCAAACCGGACCTGGCAAATAAAATTATTCTGGGACCCCAAGTTCCTCAGGAAAGGGCATTGGATGTAGAATACGATTCAAATGCCCATTTTTTAAGTTTCGACGTTATTATTAAATGGAATGAATATTCGTTCCAACCATACATCGGTTTATTACACGACACAACACCCGATAATCGCAGGGTCAATGCTTACCCTTTTCCTGTCAACGAAGATAATCTGGGAACTATTGGGGTCGATATTGATAAGAACATTGACAAGCTAAGCTTTGGATTTGAAGTGGCAAAGAATTTCGGCAGGGCAAATATCATAGGGGAACGTTCGGACATAATCCATAAAGGATATATGGCATACGCCGATGTTTCTTATAGTTTTGAAAAAATTACCCCGAGGTCGAAACTACTCGTGAGTTCAGGTAACAAAATGGATGAAGACGACGTAGTAAATGGCCGTTTTCAAACCCATAGCAATTATGCATTTTCCGTTTATTCTCCCACGAATGTCAACCTCTCGGATACTATCTATCCTGCGGCATACGGACCTTACCTAGCAACAGGGGGCGGCTATGCCCTGAATTACGGCATTGCCAGGCCAAGTATCTTTGGCGATGCCTATCAATTGGATGATCTCATATTACCCAATATAGGAGTAGATATACAAGTATCTGACAAATGGTCAGTATCAATAGACTATTGGTATCTCAGGAGTTTTGAACATGCCATAGGGACACGGGATGGTCACGCCATTACATTGAGTTCCGACCTGGGGCACGAATTGGATTTTTACGGTAGCTATGATTTAACAAAACAAATTTCGTTGAATCTCCTTACAGGTATATTTTTCCCTGGGAAGTATTATCATGAAAGGCGGGATGACGGGGATATTCTGGGTTTAGCTCCGTCTCCGCGTTTTGACGGAGGGGCAGATATTGCTTACCAAATTGAATTTGCAACGGAAATTACGTTTTAAAATAAGCTGAATTTTCCTTTAATCAACATATCCTTGGAAGTTGTTCGCCTACAAGCATATCAATGATCCTCGTTCCCCCGATAACTGTTTTTAGACACACCTTACCGTACGATCCCTCGATTACTTCCCCAATAATTTCGGCATCCTTGCCCAAATCGTCTTCCTTAAGTAAATTACGTATCTTAACGGCATCGTTTGACGCAACAACAATTACAACCTTTCCTTCATTTGCGATATACAGGGGGTCATAGCCAAGTATTTCGCATAATGCCCTTACTTCGTCTTTCACCGGAATGTTTTGCTCCTCGATCAGGATACCATATTTCTGCGTATTTACCATTTCATTCAGAGTGGTTGCAAGCCCCCCACGTGTAGGGTCTCTCATAAATTTTATGTTTGCACCTGAGTCGATTAGCTTGCCAATCAAATTGGAAAGGGGTGCGCAATCGCTTTGGATGGGTGGATTAAAACCCAGAGATTCTCTCTCGGAAAGCACTGCCAGGCCGTGGTCTCCGATCGTACCGCTAACGATTATCTTATCACCAACTTCAATGAACGATGTGGAAAGATTTATTTTATCATCAACAATACCTATCCCGCAGGTATTTATATAGAGGCCGTCGGCACTTCCTTTCTCAACGACCTTTGTATCACCTGTTACAATGCCAACGCCTGTAAACGACGCTGTTTCCTTCATAGAATGCACAACCTTTTCAAGCAGTGACATCTCAAGACCTTCTTCGATAATAAACCCGGCAGAAAGAAACATGGGTCTTGCGCCTACCACTGCCAGGTCATTTATGGTACCGCAGACTGCAAGCCTTCCAATATCACCACCGGGAAAGAAGATGGGCTTAACAACATAAGAGTCTGTCGTAAAAGCCAATTTCATACCATTGAGTTGTAAAAGGGCGGAATCACCTAACTGAGAAAGTGTGCTATTATTGAAGTTAGGTAAAAAAAGTTGTTTTACAAGTTCGTGAGTCAATTTTCCGCCACTGCCATGGGCAAGGGTTATTTTTGTATTATTTGTCATATACGATTTCTTGTAAAGAAAGTCTGTTCATATAGTTTCAAAGGTTATAGTCAAACAAATAAGGTTTTTGAAAGATGAATAATGAAATTCGTTGTAAGAGGGTGGCACGGACAAACTCTGTTTGTCCGTGTGGGGCATTCAACTCACTCATTCATACACGATCACGGACAAGCACAGCTTGCCCGTGCCACCCATGTTGAAGAAACCATGTGTATCAATTTTCAAAAAACTAAAGTGCTACGATCAGGGTTCGCCATATTTATACCACGCAGCGCATGTACCCTCGCTAGAGACCATACATGCACCTACAGGATGTTCAGGATTACAAACCGTTTTGAAAAGCTTACAGTCATTTGGTAATTTTACTCCTCTAAGAATATCTCCACAGATACATCCATTTATTGCGGATTTCGGATTGCGAATTTTTGAATTCCTCCGAGATCCGAAATCTGAAATCTGAAATACCGAGAGGGCATCGAATCTTTCATACTGTCTTCTCAATTTCAGTCCGCTTCCCGGAATAAACCCAAGCCCGCGCCACTCAGCGTCACATGGTTCAAAAACCTTGTCTAATAAAGCCAGGGCGGTTGGATTCCCTTCCTCTTTTGCAACCCGCGAGTATTGAATTTTGACACTTGCATCCTTCTTTACAATTTGCTCAAGAAGCATATAGATACCATGCAAAATATCCAATGGTTCAAAACCTGCGATAACACATTGAATATGAAAGTCTTGTGCAATGAACTCATATGGTCTTGATCCGATAATAGTACTTACGTGCGCCGGACACAAAAAACCATGAAGATTCAATTCCCTATCTTTTAGGAGTGCCCTCATAACGGGCGGCATTACCTTATGTGCGGTAAGGACAAAATAGTTTTTCAGTCCTCTTCTCTCCGCTTCAATAACAGACGCTGCAATGGTTGGTGCAGTAGTTTCAAAGCCTATGCCAAGGAATACAATTTGTTTTTCCGGATATTTCTCTGCCAGACGTAAGGCATCCAGAGTCGAATATACCACTGCAACAGCAGAGCCCTGGCCCGTTCTTTTTCAAGACTCGATGAAGAACCGGGCACCTTCATCATATCCCCAAACGTAGCTATTATTATCTCCTTTTTTGCAGTTGAAGAGGAATCGACTCCCTGTGCCATTGCTATGGCAGTGTCAATATAACTGGTAGAGGTAACACATACGGGACACCCGGGCCCGGAGAGTAATTTCAGATTTGGCGGAAGCAACTTTTTTAATCCATACCGGTATATGGACATGGTATGACTACCGCATACTTCCATAATGGTAATCCTGTCGTGTCCTTCCACAAGGGAAGCAATTTTTTTGGATATGCCTGCCGCAATAGTTCCGTTACGAAACTCATCGATGTATTTCATAAAAAATATCTAAAGCCTTTTGCTTATTTTTTAATCTTTTTGAGGTGTTTGAATAGGCTTTGATTTTACCAGTATTCTCAAGTCAATCAAAACATTTTTACGATTGCTTTACATAGATGAAAATGATTCTTAATTAAGCATTGGGAATTCATCTTTTCGGATTCTTAGCTTTTTAACCTTTGATTTCCTTTGCGGTCTCAGGCTTTCCCTATCGAAGGAGAGCATCGCTGGGAAGATCAGGAATTGTCCTTACGTAATCCGACAATATAAGTATGGCAAAAAAGAATAAAACATGTTATATATTGTCTCATACGATATACCCGACGTCAGGAAAAGAACCAAATTGTCTAAAGCACTGGAAGATTTTGGCGAGAGGGTACAATATAGCGTTTTTGAGTGTATACTGTGGTTAAGTTTAAGCAATACAAGGAAAGAAGGGAAATATGAGCAAAAATTTATATGCGATTGTAGACGGCGAGGTACATCCTTTCAATTGTTACAAGGTTTACACCGAACTGGATACCCTGGTTGCATATGCCAATACGGAAGAGCATGCCATGGAACTAGCAACCATGTACGAGCACGGAGAGATTGAGCCAAGTAGTTTTCGTTGCAACAAGTGTGGCGGCACGCATAAGGTATTGCAGGAAAGTGGAGATTAAATTAGGTTGGGTTTTAAAAGACAAAAACCCAACGACTTTCTTATCATTCCGAACGAATATGAGGAATTTTGACATCGTAAGATTTCTTTTTGCGATAATAACAGGTAAGGATGCCTGTCCCAACGACAACAGCCTGGGTAGGGTGCGTCCTACGCACCATCCATGCGTTGGATTGTTTTGGTGCGTAGGACACACCCTACTATGTTTCTACACTGTTATGCTGAGCGGAACGAAGCAGAATCTCATACTTTGATTTCTGAACTTTGGATTACCCTTGGGGAATACAGGTAATGAGGAAAGTCCATTGACCGGTGTATTCAGTGCATCATTGATAACACTATTTGTTGCCCTATTAACCATAATTACGGGTTGCGGTACCATAGCCCACTTTGGTGGGAATTTCAGGGGTGAACCTTTTGAGATGTGGGATGCCATCGGTCCGGAGGCAAAATTCCTGATAAAGAATGCCTTCGAATTTGAAACGTGTGATTATTATGAGATCGTTGATTATCATACCCATGTGTTTGGCACCGGATATAGTATCAAAACACTTTGCCCGGAAATTGATACAACAGGCGTGTATTTTAATCCCAGATTGTTCACCTGGAAGGGACCGACAGATAGGCTCAAAACTTTGGTATTTTTGAGTGCAATGAACATAAATAACCCTGAAAGTGCGGACGAGCAGTATGCCCGTCGCCTTCTGGAACTTTTACAAGGTTTTCCACCACACGCAAATATAAAATTTTGCATCTTTGCCCTGGATGCCTATCACGATGATACTGGTGAAATAAACTGGGATCGGACCGATTTGTATGTCCCCAATGATTACGTGATAAAACTTGCTGACTGTCTCAATGAGAAGATGGGCAGGGAATATTTTATACCGGTAATATCGATCCATCCCCTGAGGAAAAATGCCATAGAGTTATTGCAACATTACCATGATCATGGTGTGAAATATGTAAAGTGGCTTCCCAGCGTCATGAATATAGATCCTGCCAGTTATACATCTGCCCCATTTCTCAAAATGATGGCTAAAATGGGGATGATACTCCTTACCCACACTGGGGATGAAATGGCTTTTACTGTATACGATGACCATCAGAAATATGGCAATCCCATGCGGCTACGACAAGCCCTGGATTTGGGGGTAACGGTTGTCATGCAGCACTGCGGACAGATAACCCTGAAAAATGACCCTGATTATCCATATCATGGGCGTGGCGAAAAAGACCAAAACTATAAATTATTCAGGAGGATGATGAATGAAGATAAATATAAGGACCGGTTATTTGGAGAAATAGCGGCCCTGACTATTCCAATGACTCAACATCTCCTCTTTGATATCTTAGAAGATAAGGAATTACAGGGGAGAATGGTTAATGGGAGTGACTATCCTATTCCGGCGGCAAATATCCTGAAACCTACGGAGTCCTTATACTATGCGGGCGCCATTACCAAAGATGAGCAGGAAGCCCTGGATGAGATTTACAGCTATAACCCGTTACTCTTTGACTTCGTGGTGAAGCGCACATTGCGACACCCGGATACGGGTGGCCGTCTTCCCGAGTCCATGTTTACGTCCATAGAATGGTTGAAAATTTTAAGACAAAAACAGCAATTACCAGATGATTAAAGGAACGGGCAACAAACATGCTTGTTTAATGCTGCAGCTAGGTGTAGAAATATTTATTAAGGGGTAAGTTCATGAGAACAACAATAAACATAGAATTAGAAATTATACTCTTTCGTATTTTTAGCGTATTTTGTGGGCTTAAGTAATTTTGAAATTCATATGAAAGCGAAATAATGCAAAAAAGGTCTAAAGGCAGATTGATCTTTCAAAACTTCACATACCCTTTTTCTTCAAGATAATTTAATACTGCCAGTGTTGATTCATCAACGGTCATCTTTGAGGTATCGATCGTTAACTCGGGATTCAAAGGCTCTTCATAGGGCGCTGATATGCCGGTAAATTCCTTGACCTCACCGGCACGCGCCTTCTTGTAAAGCCCTTTTGTATCACGCTGTTCACAAACCTCAAGGGGGCATTTTACATAGACTTCGACAAATTCCCCGTCTTTTAAGAGTTTCCTCACATTATCCCTATCCTGTCTGTATGGCGATATAAAGGCCGTTATGGTTATCATATTTGCATCCGTAAACAGCTTTGCCACCTCGCCGATGCGGCGGATATTCTCCTTACGATCTTCGGGTGAGAAGCCAAGATTTTTATTCAGACCGTGCCGGATGTTGTCGCCATCGAGTATATATGCAAGATGTTTGTTTTCAACAAGTGCATGCTCAAGTTCAACTGCAATAGTCGACTTTCCAGAACCTGACAGTCCCGTAAGCCATATGGTTACCCCTTTTTGTTTCATCAGTTTGATTCTGTCATCTTTGCTAATTTTGCCATGGTGCCATTTGATATTGGTTGCTTTTTGTACTGTCATGTCATCACCCTTATAAAATGTGCTATTGCTAAAACTTAACCACAGAGAACCAGAGGTAACGTAAACAAAATCATACGGTAATATTATAAAATTACTTTTGAAATATCAAATAATATAAGAACTCATCTGAAAATGCAATCTTTTTCCCCTGTTTTTAAACCAGGCAGATGGTGGCAGAAGAAAAGAGTTCATCAAAAATTATTCTAAAAAACTCTTAAGCAATGCGATTGTTTCAGCCGCTCCTTTATCATCCAGTTTCTTGATGGCATAACCTGCATGAACAATCACATAATCACCAACCTTTACATCTTCCAGGAGCTGGAGTCCAATCTCCTTATGCAGACTACCAAGTTCAACCACACCGGTAATGCCGTTATTTTTGATAAGTTTCATGGGAACCGCTAAGCACATGCCCTGTACCTTTCACTGGCAATAACTGCCTGTCCTAATGAGATGCCACCGTCATTGCATGGAATTTTTTGAGGAAGATATACCTTGAAATCATTTGCGTTAAGCCTTTTTAGAAGGCGGCTGAAAAGGAAGTTGTTTTGGAATACGCCACCTGACAAGACAACTTCATGTAAACCCAAACTATCACGGAGTGTTGCGCATACCTGAAGTGTCATATCCACGATAGAATTATGAAATCTTGCGGAAATTACCGAATTTGTAACCCCAGATTTCATATCATTTATTATGTGTTCAATGATTTGCTGCCATCGTATAGTATGCAGGGGCACGGTGCACCGTGCCCCTGCGGAAATATCGATTCCAAATGGGTAAAAATCTGTTGTATGTTCATCTGCGATTAATTCAAGTTTTATTGCAGCCTGACCCTCGTAATTGATAGAGTGTTGTAAACCCATTATTGAAGCCACCCCGTCAAAAAGCCTTCCCATGCTCGATGTTAATGGCGAATTAATGCGATGTGATAGCATTTTAAAAAGTATTTCTAATTTTGCAAGATCTAACGTATAATCTGTTTCTCCCGTTGACGAAGAGGTTCTTGTGAGTGGGGAAAATGGGAACTTGTTACCGTAAATATGATAGAGATAGGAAACAGCCATACGCCACGGTTCCTTAATTGCCTGCTCTCCACCGGGCATAGGTACGTAATCAAGATGACCAACCCGTTCATAGCCTGAAAGGTCTGCAATAAGAAATTCGCCTCCCCAGAAATTGCCATCATCCCCATACCCCAATCCGTCAAATGCTACGCCAATAACCTTGTGGGAAATTCCATGCTCAGCCATACAGCTTGCGATATGGGCATGATGGTGTTGAATTCCTATCTTAAAAATTTTGTCGTTTTGAGTAAGGGCATACTTTGTGGAAAGATATTCCGGATGAAGGTCGTATGCAATTACCTCAGGCTCGATGGAAAAAAGCCTTTTATAATGTTCGATTGCTGTCTCAAAAGAGTTTAGCGTTTCTATATTTTCAAGATCGCCGATATAGTGACTCACAAAAGCTTGATTGTTACGTGCCAGGCAGAATGTATTCTTAAGAAATGCGCCGCAAGCAAGGGTAGGTCTTGTAAAAGTATGTTGCAGTCTTAGTGGAAGTGGTGCATAGCCCCTCGACCTGCGGATGAGCGTTTCCTTATCTTCGCTGACCCTTACAACCGAATCGTCACATCGCATAAAGATTTCACGATCATGCGTGACGAAAAGGTCTGCAATGCCCTTGAGTCTTGTCAAAGCTTCTGTATCGTGGTAAACAATTGGTTCATCGCTGACATTGCCGCTTGTCATTACAAGGAAAAGTCCAGACTCTTTAATTAGCAAATAATGAAGGGGGGTATAAGGCAGCATTACACCAAGATATTTATTTTCAGGGGCAACCAGTGGGGAAAGTGTACAACACCTCGTTTTTCTCAGCAGCACGATAGGTCTTTGAGAGGATAATAAGAGGTTTTCTTCTTTCTCATTCACGCAGCAAAACTGCTTTACCGTTTAAATTTCTTTCATCATTACGGCAAATGGTTTGTCATCCCTGTGCTTTCTTTTTCTCAGCAAAGAAACGGCCGTACTATTCGTTGCATCGCATGCAAGGTGGTATCCCCCGACCCCTTTTACCGCAACGATCTTTCCCTCTTTAAGAATGGAGCAAATGGTAGAAAGGGGGTCGCATGTTTGAATTTTCAGACCCTCATTATCGTATAATGTCAGCTTCGGACCGCAGGCGGGGCAGGCATTGGGTTGGGCATGGAACCTTCTGTTTTTGGGATCGTGATATTCCTTGCTGCAATCATGGCACATAGTAAAACTTGACATCGTTGTATTAACCCTGTCATAAGGGGTATCTTTTATAATAGTAAAACGGGGTCCGCAATTGGTACAGTTAATAAAAGGGTAGCGATAACGCCTGTCGTTCGGGTCGAATAGTTCTTTGAGGCAATCCTGGCATGTTGATATATCAGCAGAAACTATTGCCGCTTTGCCTTTTTTTATAGCACTTTTTTTAATGGCAAATTCCCTGTAACCTCTTGGGGGGAATGACCTGCAGTGGATATCTTCGATAATAACGTGGGGGGGAAGAGATTTCATGATGTGGTCAAGAAATTCTCTTATAGCTTCATCATGGCCTTCCACATCTATGAAAATACCGTTTGTGTCATTTTGTACAAAACCGGTTAATGAAAACTTTGCGGCAAGATGATAAATGAAGGGGCGAAACCCTACGCCTTGAACAAGGCCCCTGGCAGTGATTTGCAGTCTTTTCAACATAAACAAGGTAAGTAACAATTTAGTCGCAAAGGCACTAAGGCAAAAAAATAAAAGAATAATTTTGGATACAATTTTCTATTGATGGGTTTCGACGTTGTTTATCGGTTCTCAATCATTAATTTTCCATGAAGGTTGTAAGTTCCTTAATTCCTTTATGTTTTAGTGTCTTGGTGATTGAAAAAGTAAGAATTGGCGGGAGCGTGTGGGAATCGAACCCACCTATCCCGCTAAAAGCGGGACAGACCGGATTTGAAGTCCGTCGCCGACACCAGCCGACATGCACTCCCATTAATATTTTCCATCAATTTGACCAAAAGCGGAGCAATGCTTTAAACAAGAGAACAATTTCAATTGGAAGTTTGGGACTGTGTTGTTTTGAATGCTGTGGTGATATCCTTGGGTGTCAGAACTCCACCTGAAAAGAGGGTTCTAAATGCCTCTTCTACCGTAAGATTAGTATCGATAACGGCATCTTCAGAGGTATAGATTAAAAATCCCGTTGTGGGATTCGGTGTAGTTGGGATAAATACGCTAATAAATTTGTGTTCATTATTATACTGCGTCGCACCTGTTACGAACCCGATGGATTTTGTACCTTCTTTTGGAAAATCTACAAAAACTACGCGTTTAAATGACTGTTTGCCAGGCAAAGTTACTGCGTGAATGATTTGTTTTACCGATGAGTATACATTCCTAATGACGGGGGTTTTTGTCAAAAGGTTTTCAAAATAATTAATAATGGCTTTACCTACAAAGTTTGCTGCGAATATACCAATAAAATACAAAGCGATAAATGTGAGGATAAGCCCCAAAAAGGTGATAATAAATTCATCAAGACTAGTCCTTGGGAGGGCAACTCCTAAAAATTGTAATACTTTCTTGATAACAGGAGCAAGTGTGCCTCCCACAAAGCTGAAGAGAAATTTTACAACAAAAAAAGTCACATAGACGGGCAGGATTAACAGTAAACCCGTCAGCATCCTTTTTCTGGCGTCTTTTTTGAATTGAGTGAACACTCCGTGCTTTTTTTCTTCCATAAATTCATCAACAGTTTAAAAGTGACTTGATTTCCAGAGAAAGGCCATTATGCCGGCGAATACAAAGTTGAAATCAGCAACAGTTTCAGGCAAGAGACCCTCTGATACAATCTTTTTCTGGAACAAATATTGATACCCACAGGCATAAGCAATACAGGGGAGCAAGTAATATCCCAAAGTGGTTATCCATCCAAAGAGCGGACTCACGGACAACAGAACAGCTATTAATGCCGTAATGATAATAAGAATTGTCTTTGTACGTTCCTTTCCAATTGCAATAGGAATCGTTTCTTTCCCTAAAATACGGTCACCCTGGATATCCCGTATATCAAGGACAACTGCCCTGATAAATGCGAGACTGAATGCAAAAGAAATGGCGATGGCAAGCGACGGCGTAAAATTTTTCCTGTTCCCAAGGAAAGGTATTAACGCAGTGCTGACAGCCCACGCAATACTATAAAAGATCTCCTTTGAGCCAGGTATTTGTTCAAGACTCCTATAACGGATCACACGGGACATATTCTTTGGTATGATCTCTAATCGATAAAAAATGCCAAAGAGACTGGCAAGGAAGATGCAAAAAAAAATGGATTTACTCAGGATAAATCCCAGGATAAAGGATGCCACCGCTCCGGCAATACCAAGACCAATGAAGAGGGTTTGTTTCCTTTCATAGAATTTAGCCCTTGCCGGTTCATTGAGCGCCACGGCTTCTTTATTGGCAAAGTGATTCAGGACCTGCATCGAAAATATAAAGAGTGCGGCAATCAAACAAAAGCTTAATCGGGGTTGAACTTCCAGTAATACAGCGCATGCATAACTTAAATTCGCTGCCCCTAATCCCGCATACGTACAACTTCCAATAAAAAAACTAGCAATACTTTTTAAACCAAATAAAAACCTTCCATATCTGTTTACTTTATAGGAATGTACTTTTTCAACTACCCTTTTGATCATCCAGTTTGGGGTTGAAGCACCTGCGGTTACACCAACAGTATCATAATCTTTGAGTTTACTGAGGTCTAACTCGGCATCCGTTTCAACATGGAACGTCGGCGTTCCCTGAGACTCACATATCTTAACAAGCCGGGTGGTATTGGCACTTCCCCTTCCGCCAACAACGATCATGGCATCCACGGATTTGCTGAGGCTAATGACTTCATCCTGGCGTTTGTAGGTAGAGCTGCAAATAGTTTCAAATGATTCGCAGTTTGAATACCGTTTTTTAAGCCTCTGAATAGCCTCCTTAAACATACGCCTGTCTTGTGTTGTTTGAGCCACAATACACACCTTGT
>JBKBTA010000061.1:0-14837 GCA_046291035.1 Candidatus Brocadia sp. | reverse complement strand
ACCCTTCCCCTCCCGCCAGGGGAGGGGAGAGAATGGCAAGCCTCTCTTGATTGACAAGAGAAACGATATCCCTTCTTTTGGCAAAAGAGACGATAATTTTCCCTCCATTGATGGGAGTGGCGAGGTGGAGGGTGAAAATCATTTGGAGGACTCCATAGGAGTAAATGTCTCGGTTCACCCTTCTACCGGCCGTCCTTTACTTTCTGTAAAAGTGAGTTCGATAAATGCGTTAATGGCGGCGTTGGATGAGGGTGCAGATCGTATCTATATTAGTGGAGAAGTCTCACCGTTGAAAAAAGAGTTTTGGACAAAGACATTGTATCGGGATGCATGCAAGAAGGTCCATGATGCTGGAAAGGCCATAGGAATATGTACACCCCGTATAACCACGGACCGTGAGATGACCGATGTCGCATGGTTATTTGAGCAGGCTGCCTTGTTAAATTTCGATTATGTAATGGTTCATAATTTGGGCGCCATACGTATGGCAAGGGAATTTGGATTAAACATTTTAGTGGACTATTCGTTAAACATCCTCAATATACGGGCTGTAAACCTTCTGGAAGAATTAGGGGTCTCCGGAGTCACAGCATCCATGGAATGTTCATATAAACATTTGAAACAATTATCTTACAAAGCGCCATTGCCAGTGGAGTGCGTCGTGCATGGACCCGTTCCCGGCATGATACTCGAACACTGTATCCCGGCCATGGTGACCTCTAAATCGCACAAAAAGGATCATTGCAGACAGGTGTGTCAATATATGGGATACGGCCTCAAGGACGAACGAGGTGAAATACGGCCCATCGAGCTCGATCAATACTGCCGAACCCATCTCCTGTTAGCAAGGGATATCTGTGTATTACCATACCTTCATTCGTTTGTGCAGACAGGCGTAAAAGTATTACGGATAGAGGCGCAGTATTATGAAGATTCATTGGTAAAAACCCTGGTTAGCATGTATCATAGATACTTAAGTATATATGCGGAACACCCTGATATTTCGTTACCGATACAGGAGAGTGAGTGGGACATATTAACCGAAAATAGTCCAAGGGAATTTAACCTGGGTGGCTATGTACAGGATGTAACTCACTCAAAAAGTACAGCGGAGGTAATGAAAAGTATCAGATAGTAACAAATTAAAATATCCGGAGGAGACAAAAATCTTCTCATAATTGTCCCAAAAGTTATCGTAAATGTGTCAGTAATATTGAATCAACCATGACAACGAACCATATCGGACCTGATGCCATTCTTCAGAAGAAGCTGGAATATCTCATTCCATGCGTCTACCACTTTTATAAAAAGCCAATGCAGATCGTCAAGGGTGAGATGCAGTACCTTTACGACCATACAGGCAAACAGTATCTGGATTTTTATGGCGGGGTCTCCGTGATGAATGCAGGGCACTGTAACCCGGAGATTGTGGAAAAGATCTGTGATCAGCTCAGAACTCTTCAACACACCACCACTATTTATCTCACCCAGCCCATGGTAGACCTTGCAGAAAAACTTTCGGAAATTACTCCGGGCTCACTCAAACGGTCTTTCTTCTGCGCCAGCGGGTCCGAGGCCAATGAAGGGGCTGCACTCCTTGCCCAATTGCATACAAAAAAGTACAAATTTGTTGCCGTCCAGCAGGGGCTCCATGGCCGTACGAAGCTTACCATGAATCTTACTGGACTTCCGATGTGGAGAACTGACCCCAATCCTTCAGGCGGTATTGTCCATATCCCAGGGGCATACTGCTACCGATGTGCTTATGGCCTTTCGTATCCCCTCTGTGATTTACGATGCGCAAGGTATCTTGAGGATGTTATTAAAAACGGCGGGTTTGCAGCCTTTATTGCCGAGCCAATTCAGGGTAACGGCGGCATTATCACACCGCCTTCCGGCTATTTTCAACTAATTCGTGAAATCCTTTACGCCTATAATGTGCTCTTCATAGCGGATGAGGTGCAGACGGGGTTTGGTCGAACCGGAAAGATGTTCGCCATAGAGCATTGGGGGGGTGTACCCGATATTATGACTATGGCAAAGGCCCTTGCCAACGGCACTCCCATAGGTGCCTTTATAACGAATGATACAATTGCGTCATCTTACACTCGTCCCGGTGCTTCCACAACCGGCGGCAATCCCGTATCAGCTACGGCAGCATTGGCGACAATTGACGTTATAGAAAGATATCAACTCGTACAAAGGGCAAAAGACCTTGGCAACTATTTTAAAGATAAACTGATCGAACTGCAACAAAAACACAGGCTTATTGGTGAGGTGCGGGGAAAAGGTCTTATGCTGGGTGTTGAGCTAGTCAAAGATAACAAGGTCCCAGCAACTGAAGAAATAGACAACATCCTCGAATCTTTGAAAGATCGTGGCATTTTAGCAGGGAAGACTGGGGTATCGCGGAATGTACTTACCTTCCAGCCGCCTTTGGTGATTACACGTGACGATATAGATCGGGTGATAGAAACATTGGACGATATACTATGCGTTCCTCGTTAAAAATATTCTTACATTTCTGACAAAAGCAATTTTGCACTGACACTTGAGTAGGGCGGGGTTATTCAACCCTTGCAGTTTACAGGACAACGACAGAAATGTTGCACTACGTTTCCGACAAGGTCAGGCACAGAAATTATCCAGAGTGTAATACTTTAGTTTTTTTAAAATTGATACACATGCTTTCGTTCAACGTGGGTGGCACGGACAAGCACAGCTTGTCCGTGCCACCCAAAACTAAACTGCAACATATTGGCAAAAAACTACATTGTTACTCCAGGGCATATGCAGGTTTTATTGGAACCATGAACAGTAAAAAACTGAAGTAATGATTGACGAAAGTGAAAACAAAGATTTCTTAAGGGAACTCATAGAAGCTAATATCACTAGGCGGCTGATTCCTAAAGGGCTGAGTTGGTTTGGATGCATGGGAGGGTTGTCACTCCTTGCCTTTATAATTCAGTTGGGTACGGGGGTGTTTCTCATGTTTTATTTTATTCCAACTCCTGGAGAAGCAATCGCCAGTATTCAGCGTGTGAGTCATAGCGTTCCCTATGGATGGCTTATCCATCGCATCCATACCGTTGGACCTCACATTATGATTGGCATGGTACTCAGTCACATGCTCCGCATCCTCTTTAAAGGCATTTACAGGCACCCCCGTGAATTGCATTGGGTGTCCGGGGCGTGTTTGCTTATCCTGACCTTACTCATGTATTATACAGGCAGTTTGTTCTCCACACCCAATGGCAACTCTCATTCCGTCATGCACATGACATACATCTATGTTTTGCATATTGCGATTATTCCGCTGGCCATGGCGCTATTTATGGGTATGCATTTCTTTATGGTGAGGAAAACTGGAATTTACGAACCCCTGTAATAATGAAAATTGCAAAGAGAGTAATTGTACAGAAGACAGGGTGCGGAAGAAAGAATTTCAAAAGGATTTTTAAATGAAAGATTATACGAAGGGCAAAAGCCCGGAAATGCTCGAACCGTTTTTCCCAAACGAACTATTCAGGCATGTCATAGTTTCGTGTTTTCTTGTTATTATCGAATTGGTTGCAGTCGTCCTATTTCCGCTCCCATTGAAAGTAATTGAAAAACCCGACTATATCCCATGGTTTTTCTTGCCAATCTATAAATTAAATAAACTCATCCAAAACGAAGTTATGTTCATTTCTATTTTAGTTCTTTGTGTACTGATGTTTATTACATGGCCATTTCTGGTAAGCGGCAGAAAATATAGTAATACTGAAGGTAAGAATGCCAGTTATGACCGGTATGTCAAAGGACGTCGCTATCTGTGGCAAAGGCCTATCCCATTTACGATTGTAATTATTACCATTGTTTTCGTAATTCTATTATGTTTTATAAGCCCATAAAACCGCTCCAAATATTTCTCCCCCTTTTCGCTCTAATGCTCTGTTTTCTTCCGGTGAGTTGTGTCGTCTATCCTGAATTGGTGGAAAAAGGGCCAAAATCCCCCAAATCTGAACGGTGCGGAGATTGTCATAGGGATATTTATGCCGAATGGAAGGACTCACCCCACGCCAGCAGTTTTATTAATAGCGCATTTAGGGAGGAGACTAACAAATATCAGTTTACTTTTTGTATAGGATGCCATGCCCCAGAAACCATTTTTACGAATGAAAAGATTGAACCACGTGGTGTGAATAGGGAGGAGGGGGTAAACTGTAATAGTTGCCACCTGAATGATTGTAAATTAAGCGGTCCTACACCTGCACATGGACCGCATCCCATTACTGAGAAAGCCCCTTTTTTTAGAACAAGTGAGTTATGTGGTAAATGCCATGTAAGTACCTTTAAGGCATGGCAGGAATCAGATACGGCAGAGGGTAGGAAGACCTGTCAGGATTGCCATATGCCTGCAATAAAGCGAAAGCTTATTCAGGATGACCCCTGGCAGAAGATATATCCTAAAAGAGAGGGGAAGCAGCATTTTTTCTCACCAAAAGCCTTGCTTCATGGAAATGAGAATCCATTAAAATTGTCATTCATTCAAGTAGTCTGTTCGGATGGCAAGGTTGAAGGTGTATTAGAATTGGAAAACACCGGCATTCCTCACAGCGTGCCCACAGGGGACTACGGATACCGCGAGGTTGTGGTAACGATAGCGCTACTGGATAAAGCGGGGCGTATTGTGGATTTAAAAAATGAAAGTCTGTTTGTTGAATTGAAAACAGCTTTGCCGTACAAGGGGAAGAAACGCATCCCCTTTTGCTTTTGCTGGAGTGAGAATTTGTCTGTAATTAAGGCCACAATGATCCGAAACTCCTTTCATAAAGACAGAAATATATTACTGGCAGAGACGATCTATAACCTTTAAATAGTATGTTTGTTGAAGTAAAGAAGTTAAACAAAAGGATTGCAACCAGGCTTGCAATTGCCGCTGCTGTTGCCTCAGGAATGGTCGTTGTCATGATGTTTATTGCCGTAACAAGGCCAAAACATCCACAATTCTGTGCCAAATGTCATAACAATATTTCATTCACTAATGGCTGTAAAAAATCGTTACCGGGAGATATTGCCTGTATTGAGTGTCATACCCATGGAAATACCGGCATAAAGGTGATGGCTGTTGAAATAAGGGATGAGCATTGTACTGGAGAATCATGCCATCCGGTAAGCAAACTGTCGGATAAGACGGTTCAGTACAAAAAAGTTACACCATTTCAGCATAAGACGCATATTGGCAATTTAACCAGCAATCTAAAGCTGAGATGCACCTCGTGTCACGCAAATATCAACGGAGAAAGACATTTTGAAACGGATGTGACGACCTGTAACACCTGCCATTTTATCAATACCATGAAGCCTCTTTATGCCCAGGATAATAGGCCCGTCTCTGATTGCTCCCTGTGTCATGGTCATATCGAAAAGACCGTAGATATTTATGGAAAGGTTTTCAGACACGAGGTCTACGAGACGAATGAAAAAGTACGTTGCTCCCATTGCCATTTTGAAACCATTCGGGGAAATGGAAGGGTAGATAAAAAGAGTTGTTATCGATGTCACTCTGAGGTTGCAGATAACTTTAAAAATGCATCAGATATGCATCATGTCCATATTGAAGAGCACAAGATTGCTTGCACGTTATGCCATGAATTTATTACCCATGGCTGGGATAGGTCAGGGGATGTGGATGATGGCGGCAATTCTGGTTTGTACGCTGATACGGCAGATTATAAAGTTCAGGAACTAATTATGATGGGGATGGGTGGTATAGGTATCAAAGGCGAACCTGATCCCATGTATATTGCGACTTTACATTGTTCTGCATGTCATAAGGAAGAACGGAGGTATGCAAACGTCAATCCCAATATATGTAATAATTGCCATGAGAAGGGATTTGATAGGATATTGGCTGAACAGATGCGCTTTGTGACGTCACAGATGCGATTATTGAGGAGTTTGCTGAAAAAGGCAAAAAGGCGCCGTGATGTTAATACAAATCAGGTCATTTATGAGGCAGAGGCAAATTATAATCTCATCAGAGAGGATGGAAGTCTCGGTGCCCATAATATCAAATATGTGAAATATCTGCTGGACTATAGCATCACAAACTTAAAGCGAATCATGAAGTATAGTGAAAATCCTGATACATCTTCGTTTTCTACCGGCTCTTGCACTGACAGATGTCATGTGAATTACATGGCCTATCGCACGGTATATCAAGTGGAGGTATTCCGGCATAAGACCCATTCTCCCAACCAGGGATTGGCGTGCAGTCAGTGCCACAAGGATGATGCCGTTCATACAAAGACACATGGTGGTCTCATTATAGAGAATAAAGATTGTTGGGTTTGTCATCATAAGAGAGTGGATAAAATACTCGTGAATTCTTTACCTTCGGAGGGTAATGAAAATTTTTACAACTCTCTAACCCCCCTTAGTCCTCCTTTAATAAAGGGCAATTTAGAGGGATTAGCGAGGGAAGAGAAATCCCGGGATGGAGAGGATTGTTTAAAATGTCATGCAGAAGTGAAAGATTATATAAAAGGGAGTATACAAAACATGATTCCAAAAATACCTGATTGGATGTCTCAGGCAGTGTCATGTACGGATTGCCATAAGCCGGAATCAGACGGATATTCATTTAAATCTGTTCGGGAATATTGCATAGAATGCCATAATCAGGATTATGGATTATTGTACGATGCGTGGAAAAAAGTGCTCGAAGACAAGATTAAACAATTCAGCGTTAATGGTGACAATGTAATCAGGAAAGACACCTTAAGACTGATTCAATCGTATGGCATACATAATTTCCGATTATCACAAATACTCTTGAATCATGATTGAGGAATGCGTGCATTTTTATTCAGATAAGCTGAAGTTAGAAGGGGTCTTGACGTATAACGAAGACCTGCAGTCTTCCCCCGCGATCCTCTTATGTGCGCCGCATCCTAATTTGGGTGGTGATATGGATAACAATATTATAACGAGTATTGCGCGGGTATCGGCTGACATGGGATTTGCGTCCCTTCGTTTTAACTATCGAGGAGTGGGAAATAGTGAGTGCCACGTAACGGATATAGCCCAGAGATTCCAGTACTGGGATATATCCCTGAATGGTGGAGATTATACTGATGCCGTTGCGGATACCCATGCGGCACTTAATTTTTTGGTTTCACAAATTGGCGTAACGCAAGGAATTTTTATAGCGGGATATTCGTTTGGCGCCGTTGCTGGTATGAGAGCAGGCGTAGAAAGTAAAAACGTGAAGGCATTCGCCTCTATATCGACGCCTTTTGGCCGATACAACCTGGATTTTTTGCAGGGATGTAAAAAGGGTAAATTATTTATTTATAGCCACCAGGATTTTGCAACGACTGTAGAAGATACCTTGAGGGGCTTCGAAAGACTTTTGCCACCCAAGACACTGGAACTCATAGAGAATAGCGACCATTTCTACAGGGGACAGGAAGACCGTGTTTCACAAAAGGTCTGCGTCTTTTTTCAAAAGTCAAATTGAAGAAACCATAGTAAACGCTGAAAGAAAGTTGTCATTGCGATGGCATTAGCCCAAAGCAAACTCGTGGATTGGATCGCTTCTCTGTCGCTTGCAATAACTATTACATGTCAACTTATTTAAGACGTTCAATTTATTGTCGATATAACAATATATAATATCTGCTCGTTGAGGGATATGGGTTATAGATTTCTGTTAATTTTATAAGGTTAATTTTATTCAAAAGATGCAAAGAATGTCATTGAACCGCCTTTGTTCAAGACATCTGTGTAGATCATCGGTGTGCTGACGTCTTTGTGGCCAAGAAGTTCCAATATTGTACGAGTATGCTAATCGGCCTCACGCAAGTGCGTGGCGAGGGAGTGAAGAAATGTGTGGCAATCAGCATGCTTGACAACACCCGCTTTGCGGATTGCTTCCTTGACGGCCCGCTGAAGGACCGTCTCGTGGGTATGATGCCGCCACTCTTCAACGGTCTTTGTATTTTTTCATCGGGTTTCCTTAAGAGTAAATGTATTAAAGTAAAAAACGAAAAAAAATTGCAAGAATTTTTTCACTTAATAATTCGACATTTGGTGTTTGATATTCGATATTTAATTCGACGGATGTACCGTTGACCCTTGTGTAGGGGCGGGGTAATCCCGCCCCTACATGTCGCAGGACAGCGAAAGAAATATCGTGCTACATGTTCCTACTCATTCAGACCCGCTAATAAAGTTCATTTTTTGAAACTTTTTTTGGCAAATTTATAACCCAATGTTAGTATTATGCCTTCCCCAAGGTCTTTTTGCCTGGCTTCCATTCGACTGGGCAAAGCTCTCCTGTCTGTAATGCCTTTAAGACCCTGAGAACCTCTTCAACGCTCCGTCCAACACCCAAATCGTGAACTAATTGGTATTTCACTTTTCCTTCCGGATCAATAATGAAGGTGCCTCTCAAGGCGATTCCCTTCTCTTCTATGAGAACACCATACTTTCTCGAGACCTCTTTTGTCATGTCGCTGAGCCAGGGGAAGTTAATTTTGCCGAGTTCTTTTAACCATGCCTTGTGAGAATATACGCTATCAACACTTACCCCGAGTACCTGTGCATTCAGCGCCTTAAACTCACTATCCCGCTTAGAAAATTCAGTAATTTCCGTGGGACAAATAAACGTAAAATCAAGCGGATAGAAGAAAAGGACAACCCATTTGCCCCTATAATCATCCAGACTTACATCCTGAAACTTTTCACCTACAAGACCTTGCATGGTAAACTCAGGCGCTGTTTGTCCAACTTTCACACTCATGCCATACTCCTTTCTTTAAAGTATAATGATTGTTAAATAAATATCAGTCTACATTATAAAAATAAGATAGTTATTGTCAAGACATTTTTGTTTATTTTTTTATTACAAAAAAGGTTAAGGCCATTACTTGGAAGACCAAAGCGAGCAATAGATACGCATGGACATCGCTATTGCGATTGAGGTATGCAAAAATGAGTGAGCCAAAAACGAAACATTGAATAACAGAGGCCAAAATAGTTAACCATGAAGCAGGTTCATAAGTTAAGGTTCTGTTTATGTTTTTTACTTCGTTTAACAGAGACTCCATGAGAAAATCTTTTTCCTCGTATCCCTTTTCTTTCCTGATTTTCATAACCAGGCATTCCCTGCAAAACAACCTTCCGTCTTCCTGATATTCCGCACGTCCGGAGTCTATATCATTCTTTGACAGGCTTCTTTTGCAATTGGCACAGAGTTTAATTTCTAACATAACTGTTTGGATATTTTACAAATCTCGTTTTTGCCTGCACAAATGTGGCAGATGGCTACAACTAAGCATATGCAGTACAAACTTTTATTTGAGTCCGTATCGGTCTAACTTTCTGTAAAGGGTGCGTTCACCAATACCAAGCAATTTTGCCGCTTCCTCTCTATTCCCGCCGACCGTAGCCAATGTGTTTTTAATAAGCTCCCTTTCTGCCTCTTCCACAGTCATTCCCGCCACTAGTGCAGGAGCGTGAGATACTTCTTTACTTCGCTGCAATATATGGTCAGGTATGTCTTCAACGTCCAGAATATCTTTTGTACTTACAACTATCATACTCTCGATACAATTTTTTAGTTCCCGCACATTTCCAGGCCAGGGATATTTATACAAAATTTTTCTTGCTTCAGGTGTGATGTACGAGATTTTTTTATTATGCATCTGTGAATATTCCCGAAGAAATGCATCGATAAGCAACGTGGTATCCTCAAGCCTCTCCCGGAGGGGTGGCAATTTGATAGAAACGACATTCAGTCTGAAGTAGAGGTCTTCCCTAAATTTCCTTTCCTTTATAAGTTTTTCCAGATCTTGATTTGTAGCGGCAATCAAACGGACGTCGACCTCGATTGGCTCGTTGCTGCCGATACGGGTAATTACACCGTCTTCAATTACCCGTAGCAATTTAACCTGTGTAGAAAGTGGCATATCGCCAATTTCATCTAAAAATAACGTGCCGCGATGCGCGCATTCGAATTTTCCTTTTCGCTGGTACAGTGCTCCTGTAAAAGCACCTTTTTCGTGCCCGAAGAGTTCGCTCTCAAGAAGATTTTCCGGAATGGCGGCAGAATTTAAAATGACCATTGCGTGATTCTTCCGGGGGCTGTTGTTATGGATAGTTTTTGCAATGAGCTCCTTACCTGTACCGCTTTCACCGGTTATCAGTACAGTAGCCGTGGTACCGGAAATTTGTTTGACGATGTTAAGTACCTTTTGCATCTTCGGGCTATTGCCAATAATGCCAGAGAGTCCAAATCTTTCGTCAAGCTGTTTATGGAGCTCCTTGTTACTCCTTACGAGGCCTTGTTTCTCAACGAGTTTGCCCACCTCTGCACGCAAATGATTAATATTGATCGGTTTCAAAAGATACGTAGCAGCTCCCTTTTGCATGGCATCTACCGCTGTTTCAACCGTGCCGTAACCTGTGATTAAAATGACTTCGGCTTCAGGCCATCTTTCCTTTGTTGTTTTCAGTATTTGTAGTCCATCGATGTCATGCATAATTAAATCTGTAATTACAATATCCACCTCACCCGTTTCTATGATCTTTAATCCCTCTTTTCCACTAGTGGCGACAAGGCACTTATATCCTACCTTCTGCAATGCCTCTGCTGTTGCAGTCGCATGTTCTTCCTTATCATCGATAACGAGAATAACAGTATGGTTTGTCATGGCTTAATAAATTTTTAAATCTATCGGTAATTTTATCGAGAAGTTGGTACCTTTACCCTCTTCACTCTGGACGGAGATAGTTCCTTTATGCTCTTCTATAATACGTTTTGTTGTAGGAAGTCCAAGTCCGGTTCCTGTCTTTTTTGTAGAAAAATAGACTTGAAATATCTTATCGATAATATCTTTTGGAATGCCAGTTCCTGTATCTGTTATATCTATTTGTATATATTTTTTATTTCTGGACGTGCGAATCATGAGCTCCCCGCCATTTTCCATTGCCTGCTCTGCATTGATAATGACGTTCAAAATCGCCTGTTTTATGAGGTTGCTGTCTATACGACAGAGAGGGAGACGGGCATCGTAACTTTTCAGTATTAGTATATTTTTCTGTTTTATTTCTGGTGTAACAAAATCAACCACCTCATCTACAACCTCATTAATGTCACGATCCTCCAGTTCCAGCTTTTGTCCCCGTGCAAATCTGAGGAAATCGTTTAATATCTCCTCCAACCGTTGTACCTCTTTTTGTAAAGACTGTATCTTTATGTGCACCTTTTTGCTGTTTTCTCCTGTCATGCTTTGAACATCTTCCATCAGGAGTTGGAGATTGATATTCAGGGTACTTAACGGATTTTTAATTTCATGAGCAAGCCCTCCTGCCAGTGTCCCCACAAAAGCTAACCTTTCAGAATGCATTGCTCTTTTCTCCATTTCCCGTGTCTTGTCGATTGCCCTTCGTATAGAGAAAAAAGCGATAGGAATAAAGACGATAAAAGATATTATCGCACCAATCAAATACTGGACCACAATTCTCTTACCAAAAAAAATAAGCCAGGAAGGTGGTTTAATTCACTTTCTCCCTGGCTCAATGATGTTTTTATATATTGTTTTAGGAATTGATGCGAGTTACTTTCTGAGCTTGTAAACCTTTTGCCCCTTCAACGATATCA
Source organism: Candidatus Brocadia sp. (assembly GCA_046291035.1). Lineage (GTDB taxonomy): Bacteria > Planctomycetota > Brocadiia > Brocadiales > Brocadiaceae > Brocadia. The sequence goes on along the minus strand of JBKBTA010000061.1, from coordinate 3,184 downwards.
AACTCAACCTTTTCTCCATTTTCAAGTGTTTTAAATCCTTCACTTGCAATATTTGAATAGTGGACAAAAACATCCCCACCACCCTCTTGTTCAATAAAACCAAACCCTTTTTTCGCGTCAAACCATTTAACTTTACCTATTGCCATATATATTGCTCTCCTATGTGAATAAATACAACTTAAAACAGTAAAAGCAGTACCTAACGACTTCTTTTTATCTTTTATTCCGTCTCTATCCTCCTAAAAAGACCGAAAGATAAACGATAAAAGTTTTATAATTTTGTAGAATTCCTCCTTTTGCAAATACTTTCAAATAACACTTTCTGTCTAACCACACTTACCTTTTTCATAGTTCAGTAAAGGTTAAGATTTTTATACACCTGAAGGGTGGGGTTGTCCCTTTTCTTTAAGGGCGGCCTTTCGGCTCAATTTTACTCTTTTTTGGTCATCTATTCCAATTACTTTTATCATAATCTCTTGACCAACCTTTACCACGTCTTCGACTCTCTCAACGTAGCCGTCAGCCAATTCTGAAATATGTACCAGTCCATCATGTCCCGGAATGATTTCCACGAATGCCCCGTATTCTTTCACAGAGAGAACTTTTCCCGTGTAGATTTTACCTACCTGAACTTCTTCCGTCATACGTTCAATCCATGTTTTTGCCTTCTGCGATGCTTCTGCAAGTACAGAGGAAATAATCACGGTGCCGTCATCTTCAATCTCTATCTTTGCACCAGTTTCTTCCTGTATTTTTTTGATATTTTTACCACCGGGACCAATAACCATACCAATTTTTTCAGGATTAATCTTGATGTGAACTAATTTGGGCGCATACACAGAAATCTCTGTCCGTGGTTTGCTGATAACCTTTGAGAGTTCCTGAAGTATATACAGCCTGCCTTCTTTGGCTTGCATTAAGGCATCCCGCATAATTTTCTCCGTAATTCCAGAGATTTTAATATCCATTTGCAATGCGGTAACACCCTTCGATGTCCCGGCAACTTTAAAATCCATATCACCCAGGTGATCTTCTATTCCTAAGATATCCGACAGGATGCACACATTTTCCCCTTCCTTAACTAAACCCATAGCAATACCGGCAACCGGCGCAGTTATAGGAATCCCGGCATCCATCATAGAAAGGGTTCCTCCGCAAACGGTCGCCATCGAAGATGATCCGTTAGATTCTGTAATGTCGGATACAACCCGAATGGTATAGGGAAAATTATTTGACGGGGGGAGCACTGCCTCTAATGCCCGTTCTGCTAAAGCCCCATGTCCGATCTCCCGTCTGCTTGGTCCGCGTAAGGGTTTCACCTCACCAACGCAAAAGGGTGGAAAGTTATAATCCAGCATGAATTTCTTTGAATATTCATCCTCGAGGGTATCTACTTTCTGTTCATCCATAGTTGTACCAAGGGTTGTTACCACGATAGCCTGCGTTTCACCCCTGGTAAACAAAGCCGAACCATGAGTTCGTGGCAACATTCCTACCTCGCAGGAAATAGGTCTAATATCTTTTAATCCGCGTCCGTCCGGCCTTCTCCCCTCTTGCACTATTTGATCACGAACTACGATTGTTTCAATCCTTTCGAAGATCGCCTTAATTGTTTTTTTCGTGGGAGCGCCTTCTTTCTCTGTACAATATTCTTTAATAATCTGGTTGAGTATTTCGTTTAAGGCCAGTTTTCTTGCCTCTTTTCCTGGCGTTTGGTTCTTTTCCAGGATTTGTGAATAGTATTTCTTTTTAATTTCTTCCAAAAGAACCGTATCAAGTTTTAAAGGAGGAATATGCTGTTTCTCTTTTCCGCATTTAGCCATCAGTTCCCTTTGGAGTTGTACGATTTCTTTGATAAAAGTATGCCCAAACATAATAGCATCCACCATTTGCTCCTCAGGAACCTCCTTGCTGGATGCCTCAACCATCGTAACGGCTTCTTCTGTCCCTGAAACAACAAGATCAATAGTACTCATAGCCAGTTCAGCATGGGTGGGATTGATAACAAATTCTCCATCGATTTGACCGACTCTTACAGAACCAGTAGGTCCACAGAAAGGAATGCTTGATACAGACAAAGCCGCAGAAGCGCCTATCATGGCAAGAATATCGGGATCGTTCTCTTTATCTGCCGAAAGAACTATTGACATGATCTGAACTTCGCGAAGATATGATTCCGGGAAGAGGGGTCTGAGAGGACGATCTATTAACCGCATGGTTAATATTTCCTTTAAGGTGGGTTTGCCTTCTCTCTTAAAGAAACCGCCGGGAAATTTGCCGGCTGCATACGTTTTTTCTCTATAGTCAACCGTCAGAGGGAAAAAATCAGCTTCTTCATTTTCTTCTGGAGCAGATACCGCCGTCGCCAGCACCATGGTATCTCCATATTGAACTAACGCTGCACCATCGGCCTGCTTTGCAATTTTACCTGTTTCAATACTAAGTATTCTTTTGCCGATCAGTCTTTCTACTTTACAATATGCCATTTAACACCTTGCCTCGTTTGTTTCTCATATCTCGTTTTTGACCAGCAAAAGATATGAACAATGTGAAATTTTATACATCTTTTGAATAGGTCTATAGGATCCTCCTAAATTTTGATTTATTTCCTTATGCCAAGTTTACTGATAAGCTTCTTGTATCTTTCGTTATCCCTGTTTGATAAATATTTAAGTAATGCCGACCTGTGTCCGACCATTTGAAGTAGACCCCTGCGGGACGTATGATCTTTTTTATGTTCCTTTAAATGGTTACTTAAATGATTGATTCGCTCTGTAAGCAACGCTACCTGTACCTCAGGAGAACCGGTCTCATTTTCATGAACCCTCATATCTCTAATAATCTGTTGTTTTGCTTCTTTACTTATCATTACACCAATTCCTTACAAAAATAAGCTATTCAAAAAAGCACTAATAGATGCGCAAGACCTATCTTTAAAATAATCGACAACTCTGTACTATTATGTAATTATTAATATAGCAAAGCTCAACTATCCTTTGCAACAAAAAAATTTACCAAACTATTTTATAAGTTACTAACTATAACAAATGATTAAATTTTTGGTAGCGTTGTCAAGTGGAGACCTGACAAAAGCCCTCCATTTCATAATAGATCATACATCAAATCCGTTGTAGTAATAGGCAAGTCGAATCTTGGTAACATTCAGCGCTCCGGCAATACTCCA